>NZ_JAYVFH010000213.1:0-14967 GCF_043773265.1 Flavobacterium sp.
AACATTCTCAACGAAGATTTTACCGAAAATGTTGGTTATTCAACTAGAGGAAGAAATTTTAGATTGGGTTTGAATATTTACTTGTAAATTTATTTTTAGCCACAGATTCACTGATTAATTAATGTTATTATACATAAATAATGTTCATTGAATCTGAATCTGTGGCGAAAAAACATAAGTATTATAGGTATAATTTTTGAATTATTTATTTTCAAGATACATTTCAGTTTGCAAAGGTTCAATAGCTTTAGAATCTGAAAAAGGTTCAAATTTTTTACTATTGTTTTGATGATTTACTCTTCCTCCATTTGAAATTAAATTTAAAGTGTAACTAAGCATTGGTTCAGTTGAATTTCCAATTTCTCCTAAATTTCCATAATCTTCAAGAAAAGGATAATCTGCCAGTAAACCAGTTTGATAATCACCAAAACCACTTGCGTTTATAGTTTTTAAAACAATTGGTTGCATAGCATATTTGTGTTTTGGATTTACATTGTTTTTACTAAAATTTGGCGAATCATATAAGGTTATAGAACCTACATTTTTGCCAGTTGTACGGTCACCAATTTGAACTACTTGAATGTAAGGTTTCAATCCGTTTATTACCAATTCGCTTGCCGATGCTGTGCTGCGCGAAGTTAATATGTAAACTTTAGACAAATTTAGTTTGTTTATTGCATTTCCATTTCCAATAGAATTTGTAAAATTATTTATAAACTGACTTGGATTGTTTTGACTCCAATACTTTTCTAATTTAGAATTCCATTGTTGTTTTGCAAAAAGTTGACCCGAAAACTGACCAGTAATCATGCTTGCTAATCTTGTTGCAGTTGCAATTGAGCCACCAGAATTGTAGCGTAAATCTAGAATTAAATCGGTTACATTTTCATTTTTAAATTGTTCGAATTTTGAATTTAATTGATTCTCAAAGCTAGAATAAAATCCGTTATACATTAAATAACCAATTTTTTTAGAAGCTTGATTTATTATTGTAGAAGCATAAACTGGATTTTCTGATAATTCGGTTTTGGTTAATGCAATAGATAATCCATTTGGTGTTATGTTTCCATTGTCAAAATCGGCTAAATTTACTGTGTATGAAGTTGCTGAAAGAAGCGATTGATAATTGCTAATTGTTAATGGAGTTCCATTTATAGCATAAAAAATAGAACCACGATTAATGTTTTTAGAAGCTGCATCAGAATTTGGAATAATATATCTAACCCAACCAAAAATGTCTGTTGTACTTCCGGTTTTAAAGCGCAAGCCAAAATCTACACCATTATTTAAAGTATTTCCTGTCAAAATTCCTTCTAAAACGGAGTAATCACTATAAATAACACTAAATCTATCGATTGAATTATCAACTCTCAAAGTATTAAAAAGAGTTGTTGGATTAGAATAATCGGTAAGAAAACTATTTAAATCATTTTGATTGGCAAATCTATCATCAGACAAATTAGATACATCTTCTTGCCATAAATAATAAAGATTCATGCCTTTCCAAACATAATCATTTAGTTTTATATCATCTGGAACATATAAATCATCTTGTTTTTCGCAACTAATTATTGAGAAAAAGAGTAGAAATACTATTGATATTGAGGTTATTTTTTTCATTGAAATTTATACTTTTTCATAGCTTTATCAAAAGTATTAAAAAAGATTAACTTATCTTGTAACAAAATAAATAGTAGTTCGTCTTTACTATATAACCAACAACCAAAATGCAGCAAAACGAGTTTATAACTATAGTTTCACCATTTAAAGATAAACTCTTTAGATTAGCAAAACGACTACTCGTGAGCAATGAAGAAGCCGAAGATGCAACGCAAGAAGTATTGGTAAAATTATGGATTAGGAATGAAACTTTGATTGAGTTGAAAAGTATTGAAGCCATGGCAATGACAATGACCAAAAATTATTGTTTAGATCAATTAAAGGCAAAACGCTCAAACAACATGACTATTGTTCATAATAATTATACAAGTAATGAAGCTAGTTTGCAACAAAAACTAGAAGATGTAGATAGCTTGAATTGGGTTGAGAAAATAATTAATGATTTGCCTGAACAGCAAAAATTAATTATTCAAATGAGAGATATTGAACAATATGAATTTGAACAAATTGCCAAAATTCTAGATATGAACGAAGCAACTATAAGAGTCGCGCTTTCTAGAGCAAGAAAAACAATTAGAGAAATAATGACCAAAACACATAATTATGGCATTGGATAGAATAGAAAATTTAATAAATAAATACTTTGAAGGAGAAACAAGTATTGCCGAAGAGAAAGAACTTAACGTTTATTTTTCGTCTTTGGATGTTGCGCAGCATTTAAAACAATACCAACCAATTTTTGGTTATTTCTCTAAAGCAAGTACAGAACAATTTACTGCTAAGATTCCATTACAAACTAAAAGACGAAATGTCGTAGCATGGTTATCAATTGCAGCATCGGTTGTTGTATTGCTTGGTGTTGGAACGTTAATTTATTTAGATTCAAATAAAGCAAGTCAATTTGTAAATTGCAACTCTGAGGATAATCCAGAAAAAGTGATGCAAGAAACACAAAAAGCACTAGCATTAGTGTCTGAAAAATTAAATACTGGCATAGAAAGTGTAAGTTATATTAACGAGTATGAAAGTACAAAAAATAGAATTTTTAAAAAATAATCAATATCTGAATAAAAAGATGAGAATCTGAAACAAGTTCAGATAAAAAAAAAACGAATAGAAATCATGAAATCAACAAGTAATAAAATGAAAAAAATAATTTTAATTATCGCATTAATATTAGTGTCAAACACTTTTTTTGCACAGTCAGTTTTTGATAAATTTGACAATCAAGATGATATAACTACTATAATTGTAAACAAAAAAATGTTTACAATGTTGAGTAAAGTTGATACAAAAGATAAACAATCTCAACAGTATGTAAATCTTATTAAAAAGTTGGACAACCTTAAAGTTTTTGTTACTGCAAACGATATAAAAGGTAACGAAATGAAATCTATTGCAGATAAATATCAAAAATCTGCTGGATTAGAAGAGTTAATGAGAATTAGCGAAAAAGGTAAAAACGTAAAGATTTTTGTAAAATCTGGTGCAACAGATTCTCAAATTAAAGAACTATTAATGTTTATTGAAGGTTCTGGAAAAGAAGAAACTGTTTTAATGTCATTAACAGGAAATTTTGACTTGGATGAATTAGCTGCTTTGACTGATAAAATGAATCTTCCTGGTGGCGATGAGTTGAAAAAAGCTGGAAAAAAATAAGAAGATTATGAAAGCTATTTATTTCATTGCAGTTGCTCTAAGTTTGCTATTGTTTAGTTGCAACACTGAGCCAAGTTTGCAAAAATATTTTGTAGAAAATCAAAACAAACCTGAGTTCATTGCACTTGATGTTTCTCCAAGCATATTAAAATTAGACAATACAAAACTATCACTTGAGCAAAGCAAAGCATTATCATCATTCAAGAAAATGAATATTCTGGCTTTTAAATTGAATGATAAAAATAAAGCTCAGTTTGATGTTGAAAGAAAAAAAGTTGCTAATATATTAAAAGACACAACCGCTTATCAACAATTAATGAAATTTGGCTCTGGAAAAGATGGTGCATCTATAAGTTTTGTTGGCGATGAAGATCACATAGATGAATTTATTCTATATGGAAGTAAAAGTGATAACGGATTTGCAGTAATAAGAATTTTAGGAAATGACATGAATCCAAATGATGCCATGACGTTGATGTCTGTATTAAAAGAATCAAATTTCGATATGAAGCAATTAGAATCACTAAAAGGATTAATGAAATAATAAAAGGAAAAGGTTAGTTGTATATTTAAAAATTCGATTTGGTAAAACAAATCGGATTTTTTTATTTTTTAAAATATTTAAAAGGAACGAACAACATTCCAAAACATTCGCCATCGCCTTTACCTAGATGTTTGTGGTGCATTTTGTGAGCTCTTCTAACTCCTTTTGCATAGATGTTATCAGCATTTCTAAACATTTTAAAACGTTGATGAATAAAAATATCATGAACAATAAAATAAGCCATACCATAGGCGAAAATTCCTAAACCAATAGAAATTCCAATTTCTAAAATTCCGTTTTGCCACAGTAAAAAGCAACCAATACTTACAACTGCATAAAAAATAAAAAAGGCATCATTTCTTTCAAACCATGAATCATGATCTTTTTTGTGATGGTCAGCATGCAAAGACCATAAAAAACCATGCATTACATATTTATGAGTGAACCACGCCATAAATTCCATGATGCAAAAAGTGAGAATAAATACAATTATATGAATCCACATAAGAATTAAAATTTAGATAATATTTAATTTATAAGAGAAATAGCATTTGGCAAAAAGACCATATTTTTGATAATCAGAAACTCTAATTCTAGTGTTTTTAATTTCGGCAGAAGGAGTTTTCTTCAATTTAGAAAGTAATTTTTTGTAATATATATAAGCTGTATAAACACCGAATTTAGCTTCTAATGGCAAACCTAAAATTCCTTTATATCCAGCTTCAAAATCGGCTTCAATTTCTATAATTATTTGACTTTTAGACTCTTCATCTAGTTTAGATAAATCGGTGTTAGGAAAATAAGTACGACTTAAATCTTCGAAATCGGCTTTTAAATCTCTTAGAAAATTTACTTTCTGAAAAGCCGAACCCAAACGCATAGCCGAATGTTCTAATTCTTTAAATTTTGAATCATCGCCATTTACAAAAACCTTCAAACACATTAATCCAACCACATCTGCCGAACCATAAATGTATTCATTAAATTCTGCGGTTGTATTATATTTCGTTTTTATCAAATCCATTTTCATACTTTTCATAAAAGCATTTATTAATGTATTTGGAATTTGATATTTATGAACAGTATTTTGAAATGAATTAAGAATAGGATTTAAACTTATCTTATTTTGTAATGCTGCACTTAAATCTTTTTCAAATAAATCAAACAAGTTTTCTTTATTATAATCATGAAATGTATCTACAATTTCATCTGCAAACCTCACAAATCCATAAATATTATAAATATCTTGACGAATAGTTGGTGCCAACATCTTTACAGCCGACGAAAACGAAGTACTGTATGACTTAGTTACATTCTTACTACATTCAAAAGAGATTGTGTCAAAAATAGATTTCATAAAATTTATTTTAAATTTTGGTGTGCTTTTCTATTAAATCTGAAACCAATTTGCCTGAAATTAATGCTGGCGGAACTCCAGGTCCAGGTACAGTTAACTGTCCTGTAAAATAAAGATTTTCTACTTTTTTACTTTTTAATTTTGGTCTTAAAAATGCAGTTTGCAATAGCGTATTTGCCATTCCATAAGCATTTCCTTTATATGAATTATAATCTTTTATAAAATCATTTACACAAAATGATTGCTTAAAGATAACACTATTTTTTAAACTTTGTTGTGTAAGAATTTCTAAACGAGTCATAATTTTTTCAAAATATTCTTCTCTTAATTCTTCTGTATCATTTAAACCTGGTGCAAGCGGAATCAAAAAAATTGCAGCTTCTTTTCCGTCTGGTGCTGAATTTTTATCAGTTTTTGATGGAAAACTTGCGTAAAATAATGGGTTTTTAGGCCATTTGGGATTGTCGTAAATATCTTGAGCATGTAAATCAAAATCTACATCAAAAAATAAACTATGATGTTCAACATTTATAATTTTTTTATCAAAACCTACATAAAATAGGAGTGATGAAGGTGCAAAAACTCTCGTTTCCCAATATTTTTCAGAATATGCTCTGTGTTTTTTATCTAATAAAGTTTCGGTATGATGATAATCAGCTCCAGAAAGAATAATATCTGCAACAATTTGTTTTCCGTCAATAATTACTGCGGATGCTCTTCCATCTTCAACAATAATTTTTTCTACATTAGAATTTGTGTGAATTTCAACTCCAAGCTCTTTTGCTAAGCTTTCTATTGCTAAAATTACAGAATACATTCCGTTTTTTGGATGCCATGTTCCAAGTCCAAAATCAGCAAAATTCATAAAACTATAAAATGATGGAGTATCAGATGGTTTTGCTCCTAGAAAAAGAACAGGAAATTCTAAAATTTGTACTAATTTTTTATTTTTAAATCGTTTTCTAATATCTCTAGAAATGTTACTAAAAAACTGATTTACTTTCATTGCAGTTTCAAAAGTTATCAATTCTAAAGGTGAAACACCTGGACGATAAACCAAATCTTTTATAGCAATATTATAATTACTTTGTGCTTCTTTCATAAAGCTTTCCAACTTTGGACCACTTCCTTTTTCTATAGATTCAAAAGTCAAAATTATATCTGCAAGATTATCTGCTATTGTAACAAATTCATTTATACCAAAGTATACTTGATATGCTGGTGATAGTTTTATTAATTCATAATAATCAGATGGTTTTTTATTAAAATCAGAAAAAAATCTTTCAAAAACATCAGGCATCCAATACCATGTTGGACCAATGTCAAAAGTAAATCCATCTCTTTTTAACTGCCTTGCTCTACCACCAATTGTATTGTTTTTTTCGTAAATATTTACTTTATTTCCACTTTTAGCCAAATAGCAACTTGCTGCTAAAGCAGAAAATCCAGATCCAATAATTATAATTTCTTTTTTCATATTGTTTAACAAAAGTAGTAAAAAGTTAAACAATAAAAAAATTTTATAAAAAATTTAAATATTATCAACCAATTGTGTTATAGAATTAAAAATTGAAACTTTGTTTGAAATGTTTTTTTGATCTACGTATTCCGTCATTCTTCCAATCAACCATAGTTCTGAAGTGTCATCAAGAATTTGTTCTTTTATTAGATTTACATAGTTATTTACTTCAGATTTTTCTGGCTCAACTGTTGTATAACAAACATAAACAATATTTTCAAAATATTTTTTTAAATCTTTTAAGCTATCAATCGGCACACTTTCTCCTAAATAAATAGTTTTATAACCACTAGATAAAATTTCATAATTTAAGTACATTAAACCTAATTCGTGAATTTCATTCATGGGTAAGAAAAGCACAAATAATCTATCAGTTTGTGTTGGTTCTTTACTTTGTATTGTTTCAGTATTTACAAGTAATTTTAATTTTATTAAATAACTAATAAAATGCTCGTGAGCTGGAGTTATTGTATTGGCTTGCCATAAAAAACCAATTTCTTCCATTAAAGGAATAAAAACATTAAAGAATACTTCCCTAAATGATTTTTCAGAAAGTAAAGTATTATAAGTTTTAAAAAATAAATTCTGATCAAAGTTCATCATCGATAATTTAAATGAACTTATTGCATGGTTTTTTGCACTTTTTTCGGATACTATTTGCTTTACTAATTCAGGAATTTTCTCAGACTCCATTTTCGATATTTTTGAAATCTTATAACCATAATCATGAAGTAAAGTTATATTTAACAGCTTTTGTAATGCATTTAAATCATAAAATCTAATGTTAGTATCAGTGCGCATTGGTTCTAAAACATTGTATCTTTTCTCCCAAATTCTAATTGTATGAGCTTTAATTCCAGATAAGTTTTCTAGGTCTTTAATGCTGAAAGTATTTTTTATACTGTTCATTCTTTATTGTGTTTTGTTAAACAAATTTAAAATAAAAAATATATCTATTTGATGCTTTTAATAATAAATTTAAAAACAGCAAATTTTAAATAAAAAAAATCCCAAAATAAAATTGTAAAATTTAATTAAACAATTCTATTTTAGGATTTAATAATTTGTGACTTCGATGGGATTCGAACCCACACGTCCTTTCGAACACCACCACCTCAAGGTGGCAAGTCTACCAATTTCTCCACGAAGCCATAAATAAAAAAAGTCATTCACAATTTGCAAATGACTTTATGTGACCCGACTGGGGCTCGAACCCAGGACCCCATCATTAAAAGTGATGTGCTCTACCAACTGAGCTATCGAGTCTTAACATTCAAAAAAAATAAAATTTAAGTCATTTTTGTGACCCGACTGGGGCTCGAACCCAGGACCCCATCATTAAAAGTGATGTGCTCTACCAACTGAGCTATCGAGTCATTTTCATTTCTTGAATGCGGGTGCAAATATATAACGATAATATTAATTTTTCAAGGCAAATTTGTTTTAAATTTACCTTTTTTAAGAAATTAGTCTTAATGTCTTAATATATAAGGTTTTATTCTATGGTAAAAGTTGTTTTGATAGGTTACATGGGAAGTGGTAAGTCGAATGTTGGGATAAAATTAGCCGAAAAGATTGGAGTTGCTTTTGTGGAATTGGATGAAAAGATTGAAAAAAAATGTGAAATGTCAATTCAATTAATTTTCAAAAATAAAGGCGAACTTTATTTTAGAAAATTAGAACATCAAATTTTTAGTGAATTAATTAATGAACAAAATGATTTGATAATTAGCACAGGTGGAGGAACTCCTTGTTATTTTAATAATCATGAGTTATTAAAGAGTGAAAATGTAATATCTATATATTTAAAAGCTTCTGTGAGTACTTTATTTAATCGATTAGTTAAGGAGAAAGAAAAACGTCCTTTGATTGCTAATTTAGCCGATTCGGAGATTAAAGAATTTATTGCAAAACATCTTTTTGAAAGAAGCTTTTATTATAATCAAGCTAATTTTAAAGTTAATGTTGATGACAAAAGTATCGATGAAATTGTAAATGAAATTAATCAAAAAATCAACTTAAAATAGCATACGAATTGTTTTCTTCAAAGACAACAGTAACGTGTTCTTTTGATGATGTAGATAATGATATTCCTTTGAAATCTACTTTTATTGGATATTTTTTATGATTTCTATCAACTAAAACTGCAGTTTTAAACTTTTTTAGTGGAACCTCTAAAAAATGTTTTACACCATATATTAATGTAGAACCAGAATTTAAAACATCATCAACTAATATTATACCTTTATTTTTATAAATTTCTTTCGAGATAGAAGTTTTTATTTCAGAATTTGGATTTTGTTTATCAATAGTCACTTCACATAGAATTACCTCAATTGATGCAATTGATTTTAATACAGTTGTTATTTTTTTAGCAAAAACATAACCATTGCTAGCAATTCCTGCAATGACTATACAATCTTCATCTGCAAAAGTTTCAAATATTTGATATGCAATTCTTTTTATTTTATGATCTATTTCTTCTTTATTGAGAATGATATTTTGAGTCATTACTTTTTTTGTAAATATAAAAATAGTTAATTTCTATTTTTGGTTTATACTATTTTATTTTATTATTCATTAGTATTAGAATCAGTATTTAATTCTAAATCATCTAAATCTCGTCTGTCTTTTTTTGTTGGACGACCAGTTCCAGTTTTTCGATAATGTTCTTTTGATAATTTTAATAGTTCTAAATGCGCAAATGATTCTGCAGGAGTTTCATCTTTTCTATATATATCAACAAGTTTGGCTCCAACTCTGTTTTCAGGAACATCTAAAACTGAAATTATATGAATAATTTGGTCTTTACGGAAAGTTATTTTATCGCTTGCAAAAACTTCTTTTGAAGCTTTTGCAACTAGACCATTAACTGTAATATGGTTTTTTTTACATGCCTCTGTAACCATATTTCGGGTTTTATAATATCGAACACACCATAAGTATTTATCAACTCTCATAAATTTATCTAAAATCAACGTTAAAATAATTACAAAAATAAATCAATATTGTATATTGCGGCCTAAAAATATTGAATAATGAATAAGTTTTATAAAATTCTTTTTGCTTTCATAACTTTAACGACACTTTTTTCGTGTTCAAAGGATAATCCTAACCCAACTGTTGCGCTAAGAGACTATACTGAGCAGTATGCAAAAGATTTAGATTCAATTAATAAATTTATTGACACACATTATATGACTGTTGACACTGAATATAATGTTACATTTACTAAAATTGCTGATGGAGGAACACAACCATCAATTAGATTGCAAACTGATTATCCTTTACAATTTAAAATGGTTAACAATGAGACTCATGGAGTTGATTATAAAATATATTATTTAAAATTAAGAGAAGGTGATAACGAACGACCATCTGCGGTAGATTCTGTGCATGTTAGTTATCGTGGTGTTGAAACTATAAAAGGAACTCAATTTGACTTTGCTCAAAATCCGGTTTGGTTTAAATTAGAAGATTTAGTAGTTGGTTGGAGTGAAATAATGCCTTATTTTAAAACAGGAACTTATGATGCAACTCCTGGACCAAATCCTGTGCAATTTGAAAATTATGGTGCAGGAGTAATGTTTTTACCATCTGGAGTAGGATATTATAATACTTCAGCTGGAGTTCTTCCTGCTTATTCTACATTGGTTTTTAGTTTTAAATTGTATGAATTAAATTATAGAGATCATGATGGTGACGGAATATTATCTAAAGATGAGATTCCTTTTGACGCAGCTCCTTTTTACGATCCAATAGATTATGATTCGGATGGAGATGATGTTCCAAATTATTTTGATGTTGATGATGATGATGACAGAGTTTTAACAAAAAATGAAATTAAAGATACTAGTGGAAATACTATTCCATTTTTATTAATTCCGGATTGTAGCGGAAACACTACTTCGGCTAATAGAGTTAAAAAACATCTTGACCCTGCATGTCATTAAAAGTTTGTAAAACTTAAAAAACAGTACAAAAAATAATCCCATTTCAATCGAAATGGGATTATTTTTGTATAAACTAAATTGATATTATTTCCTTTTTACAACTCTTTCAACAGCAGCAACAATTGCTTGGTTATTAAGCTTGTATTTTTCCATTAATAGTTCTGGAGTTCTACTTTCGCCAAATGAATCTTGAACCGCTACAAATTCCTGCGGTGTTGGATTGTTTAAAGCCAATGTTCTAGCAACACTTTCACCCAATCCGCCAAGAATATTATGTTCTTCTGCTGTTACAACACAACCAGTTTTAGAAATTGATTTCAAAATTGCTTCTTCGTCAAGTGGTTTTATGGTATGAATATTAATCACTTCTGCCGAAATTCCTTTTGCTTCAAGCGCTTCCGCAGCAAGCAAAGCTTCCCAAACTAAATGACCTGTTGCAATAATTGTTACATCTTTTCCTTCGTTTAAAACAATTGCTTTTCCAATTACAAATTCTTCGTCTGCTGGCATAAAATTTGGCACAACTGGACGACCAAAACGCAAATAAACTGGACCATGATGATCTGCAATGGCAAGTGTTGCAGCTTTGGTTTGATTATAATCACAAGTGTTAATTACAGTCATTCCTGGCAACATTTTAATCAATCCAATATCTTCTAGAATTTGATGTGTTGCGCCATCTTCACCAAGTGTTAAACCTGCGTGAGAAGCACAAATTTTTACATTTTTATCAGAATAAGCAATACTTTGACGAATTTGATCATAAACTCTTCCTGTAGAAAAATTAGCAAATGTTCCAGTAAAAGGAATTTTTCCTCCAATAGTTAATCCTGCAGCAATTCCAATCATGTTAGCTTCTGCAATTCCAATTTGAAAAAAACGTTCTGGGTGATTTTTCTTGAAATCATCAAATTTTAAGGAACCAATTAAGTCGGCACAAAGTGCAACTACATTTTCATTTTTTTGTCCCAATTCGGTCATTCCTGCGCCAAATCCTGAACGTGTATCTTTACTTCCTGTATTTATATATTTTTTCATTTTTTTAGTTGTGTTTTTTAATCAATTTGGAAATTCCTCATCGATTTTGAATTTGAAATTGTAATTAACTTTTTTAATTTCTGAAAAAATCATTTGAGATTCAATTTTACCATCTTTTAAACATAATATTTTTTCGATATTCAAATCTTTTATATCTTCTAAATCATATTTATTGATGAGGTATTTTTTTATTGATTTTTCATGTAAATCATATATATTATTATTCTCATTTCCAAAATAATAAAAATGTTCATTAATAATTTTCTTTCTTTTTTTATTTTTGTAAGAAGTCAAATGAACAATTGTTTTATGATTTATTGTATCATTTCCAAATTCAAAATCTTGAACAAAATTTTTAAATTTTCTTCCAGAAACGTATCGTGAATTTTTGAACAATCGTGAATTGGTTAATTTTTCTAAATCTTCTATCTTTTCAAAATTAAAATCAATCTTGAATTTTACTAATAGTTTATTTTTTGTGTCTTTTAAAATTGCTTCTTTAGTATTGTAATCTAGATGTAAACTGTAGGTTGAATCTTTTTCATTAGTAATTTGAATCATTTTAGTATCTACTTTAAAACCATAATTTTTATAATTATAAACAGAATAATAATTAAAATTATAACTCATTTTCTTCTCTTGCGAGAAAACAAATAGTTGAATAAAAAGAATACAAAATACTAATAAATTTTTCATTTAATAATCTCCTAAAGTTTCTAGATTCTGTGCTAAAGCTGTTTCAAGTTGCGCATCGTTAGGCGCTTTTCCGTGCCAAGCGTGACTATACATCATATAATCAACACCATTTCCCATTTCGGTATGCAATAAAACACAAACTGGTTTTCCTTTAGCAGTTCTAGATTTTGCATCATTCATACCAGCGATTATGGCTTCAATATTGTTACCTTCTTTAATTTCTAGAACATCCCAATCGAAAGCTTCAAACTTAGCTCTAATGCTTCCCATAGGTAAAACTTCATCGGTTGAACCATCAATTTGCTTTCCGTTTAAGTCAATAGTAGCAATTAAATTATCAACTTTCTTGGCTGAAGCATACATAATTGCTTCCCAGTTTTGACCTTCTTGTAACTCGCCATCACCATGAAGTGAATAAATTAAATGGTTGCAATTGTTAAGTTTTTTTGCCTGAGCTGCACCAATAGCAACCGACATTCCTTGACCTAAAGAACCAGATGCAATTCTAACTCCTGGTAAACCTTCATGAGTTGTTGGATGACCTTGTAATCTAGAATTTAGTTTTCTAAAAGTTGCCAATTCTGATACCGGAAAATAACCGCTTCGTGCTAGAACGCTGTAAAAAACAGGAGAAATATGACCGTTAGAAAGGAAAAATAAATCTTCTCCAATTCCGTTCATGTCAAATCCTTCTTTTCTGTCCATTAATTCTTGGTAAAGCACTACAAAAAACTCTGTACAACCAAGTGAACCACCAGGATGACCAGAATTTACAGCATGAACCATACGAAGAATATCTCTTCGTACTTGTGTTGAAAAATCGTGTAGTTGTTGTGTGTTAGACATTATTATGTAGTTATAAATTTAATGCTCAAAAGTAATTTTATTTTTCAGGTAAGACAAATGTATTTATTACAAGTTATTAAAGGTTTTAAACAAAAAAAAAGTCCCACCGAAGCAGGACAATTTTAATAATAAATATATAAGTTTAAAAAAGATCTGAAATTCCGCTAACTCTAATTAGTTTTTTATTTACAAATTCAGTATTGAACGGATTTTAGATTTTTAATTGAAATGAACTTTATATTTTATTTTTCTTCTTCAAATTCCTCCGTAAAATCAGTGTCTTTTTCTTTTGAACTTTCTGGTTTTGGATTATTATAAATGTCTTCATTTGCACAATATTCTGGATAATCTGCAAAACTGTTAGTAATATCAAAATCGTCTAAGTTTTCACTTTTAGGATTTTCACTTTTTGAATTTTTCATGATTTCTAATTTTCAAAATGGTTGTTAACAAATGCTATTTGTTGGTTATCCGTTAATTTGTCACAATTTTCTATTTCAATTTTTATTTTATCAAAATGTGAATCAGATTTTAATAAATTATAAAATTCTATTTTAGCTTCGGTTGGTCCAAAAAGTAAGACATCATCATAGTTTTTAAGAACTTCACCAATTTTTTTAAAATATATATTCAAATCTTGTTGCTCTTTATTATGCATAGAATTTTCGCTTTTGCTTAATGATTTTTCTTTTTCAAAATTTGAAAAATCAGAAACAATGCTATTTACATCGTTTTCTAATAGAGGAAATTCAATCAAATTAGCATTTGAATGATCCATAAATATTCCAATTTTTTTAGTTCTCATAATTCAATAATTTAAATGAAATTGTTTCTTGTAAAGATCAAATTATATCATCTTCAATACATTACATTTTTATTTGTTTTTATTATAATATTCACATAAAAATAGATTTCATAATAGTTTAATTTTTTTTTATCTAAATAAATTTTTAGAAAACTTTATCGTTATGTTTAATAAAACTATTGATAAATATTATATAATTTTAGATAGGCAGTGACTTTCTATAAAAAAAATAAATAGTATCAACACCTTTATATTTCTAATTTAATTTTAATTTTTATTTGTTAAATAATATCTTAAATAGTTATGTAAAAATGGCAATTCTGTTATCTTTGTCGCTCCAAAATTTTGGAAGTAAAATGACTATATGAAATTTGATTTATTACAAAAAGACCTAAATACTAAAGCCAGAGCTGGAACAATAACAACAGATCATGGTGTAATTGAAACTCCAATTTTTATGCCAGTTGGTACAGTTGCATCAGTAAAAGGAGTGCATCAACGTGAATTAAAAGAGGATATTAAACCAGATATTATTTTAGGAAATACTTATCATTTATATTTAAGACCACAAATAGAAATTCTTGAAAAAGCTGGAGGATTACATAAATTTATGAATTGGGATGGAAATATTCTAACCGATTCTGGTGGTTATCAAGTATATTCACTTTCGGCAAATAGAAAAATAAAAGAAGAAGGTGTTAAATTTAAATCACACATTGATGGTTCTGTTCATTTTTTTTCTCCAGAAAATGTCATGGAAACCCAACGAACAATTGGTGCAGACATCATTATGGCATTTGATGAATGTACTCCATATCCTTGCGATTATAAATATGCGCAACGATCAATGCACATGACGCATCGTTGGTTAGATAGATGCATTAATCATTTGGATAAATTACCATTTAAATATGGATTTGAACAAACTTT
>NZ_JAYVFH010000214.1:0-9722 GCF_043773265.1 Flavobacterium sp.
TCATGATTTAATTCATTTCCTTTAACAATAATTTCTTTTTTAATAACAATAGGTTTTCCATCTACAACAGCTTTGTCTAAACTATTTAATAACTCAATAGGAAGAAAAAGTTTTTCAGCTTTATAGTCTGTTTTTGCTCCAAAAATTATATTTATTCCAAGTTTATACCAAAAATGATCTTCAAAATAAGGATAAAGCAACCTTCTATAAGAAATAGAAGTATCATCAACCTTTTGAATTAAAGGTTTTCCAATAATTTTATTTACTTTTTCAACAACCATTGTTGTGCAATTTCTATCAATAAATTTATAGGTATAACTGCGTTCATCCGAAAATAAAGAAGCGTTTAATATTTCAAATAATTCTTGCTTTTTAGAAAGCTTGAAATTCAAAGTTTGTTCAACCACTTCGCGACCATCGTTTAAATATTCTAATATAAAATCTTCATATGAAGTTGCATTTATATAATATTGTAAATCACCTTTTACAAATTTTAAATAAAAATTTTCAGTCCTAAAATCAAATGCGCCATAATTATAAACAACATCAAGATTGTTTATAGAATCTTTAATTCTAATTGCTGTATGACCAAAGGTTGAATATAATTCGTTTCCTCTACCACAAGTAAAAATACTAACAGAAGCATTTTCTGAAAGTGACGGATTTTGAGCAAAACTTATTAATTGAAAAAAAAGAAAAGAAATAAAAAGTAATTTTTTCATCAATATTATAATTGGTTTTTATTAATTGATTTTAAATTTTTAATGACGAAAATACTATCTAAAAATACTTAAATCTACTTTTACAGAAAAAATATTTGAATATAAAGCAGCACTTTGATCGCCTAAATCTGTTAAAGCATAGTCAACTTGAATACCTTTATACTTAAATCCTAAACCAATATTGGGTTGAAAACCAACTTTTTTAGAATTATCTATTTGAGTAATATTTTGAAAATTTCCAACACCAAGACGAAGAAAAACCAAATCGGTATAGCCATATTCAAAGCCAATTGCAGGATCAATACTTACAAAATCTGTTGCAATTAAATCATTTGTTTTTGTAAACTGCATGTTCAAGTTTGTTGCAACCAACAATGAAGTGTCATTGTGAAATTCAAATTTTTTAGAAAATCCAAATTGTGCTTTTGGCAATGTTATCTCAGTGCTTTCTGGCAATTCTTGATTTTCACCAGGAACAGCATCTTTTATTTTATTATATTCATCTTCATCAATACTCCAAACATTAAATGTAGTTGTAATGTCACGAAGCATTAAGCCATATTTCCAATTATTTTTTTCAAATTGTAAGCCAACATCAAATCCAAATCCCCAAGAATTAGCAAATTTTCCAATAACTCTTCTTATCACTTTAGCATTAACACCATATTGAAATCCAGGAACTTGAAGTTTTCTTGCATAGGAAAGTGTCAATCCATAATCGGCTGTAGAAAACAAACTAATTCTGTTGTAATCAATATTTCCATCGCCATCAATAAGTTGAGTTGTGTTTAAAATATCGTCTACACCAAATCTAATAAGTGAAATTCCCCAAGCACTTTTATCATCAATTGGTTTGGCATAAGCCGCATAATCATACTGTGCAATATTGGCAAAATAACTTGCATGCATTATCGATGCTTGACTGTCTTCAAGATTTATTAATCCAGCCGGATTCCAATAACCCGAATTTACGTCACCAGTATTTGAAACCACAGCATTAGACATTCCTAACGCCGCAGCATCTACACCAATGTTCATAAACTCATTAGAATATTTTCTAACAGCTTGGCTATAAGAAAGAAAACATCCTAAAAAGAAGGTTAAGTAAAGAATTTTTTTCAAAGCAAATTTTTTTTTCAAAAATAGAAATTTTTATTGAGCTAATACAATTTACAAATCATAATAATATCTCAAATAAAATCTCTATTTACAAACGCACTTATGTATAAACTTATTGTATTACATTTGTCTTTAGAAAAATTAATAGCATGAACATAAAAAAACACATTCCAAACTTTCTAACACTTTTAAATTTATTTTGTGGTTGTATAGCTGTAGTTTTTATTTCAAATTCAAAGTTTGACATTGCTTTTTATTTTGTGTGTTTAGGAATATTTTTTGATTTTTTTGATGGGTTTTTTGCTAGAAAATTTGGTGTTTCTGGACCACTGGGAGTTCAATTAGATTCGCTTGCCGATATGGTTACAAGTGGTGTTGCGCCTGGATTTGTTATGTATATATGGATAAGTGATATTATTTATGAAACCTATGAATTTTCTATTCTTGCTTCGATAGGTTTTATAATTACTCTTGGAGCATGTTATCGTTTAGCAAAATTTAATATTGATACACGCCAATCAGATTCTTTTATAGGTTTGCCAACTCCTGCAAATACTTTATTTATTATGAGTTTGCCTTTAATTAATAATAAATATGTAGCAGATTTTATTTATAATGAATGGGTTTTAATTGCAATTTCTTTTCTAAGTGCCTTTGTAATGAACGCTGAAATACCATTATTTTCTTTAAAAATAAAGAATTTTAGTTTCCAAAAATATAAACTACAAATTGGGTTTTTATCGGCATCTGTTATTATGATTGTTACTTTACAGTTTCTTGCAATTCCTTTAATTATTATTTCTTATGTTTTATTGTCAGTTGTAAATAATATTTTAGTAAAAAAGTAGTTATCTAGTCATTGCGATAAACGAAGCAATCTCATCTCAATTAGTTTTTAAATGGCAAAAACTACTATACGAAAATCACCAATACGTAAAAAATCTTCTAAGAAAAGGCAATCCTTTTTTTTATTAAAATTTATTGTAGTTTCTGTATTGTTTTTAGCTTTAGTTTTTGGAATCTATCATTATAGAAATGCTATTTTATATTATTTTAGCTTCAAATCTGATAAAGTTTTAAAGGATGATAAAATTGCACAAGCTAGAATTCATCAAATATTAGATAAATATAAAGATTTGACTATTGGCATGGATGTTTCTCAATATCAAGGAAAAATCAATTGGGAAGAAGTAGATTCAGTAGAAAATAAATTTCCATTAAAGTTTGTTTTAATTAGAGCAACTGCAGGAAATAACAAAGAAGATTCGCAATTTGATAGCAACTGGAAAGGTGCAAAGAAAAATAATTTTATTCGAGGTGCTTATCATTATTATCGTCCAAACGAAAATTCTATTGAACAAGCAGATAATTTTATTAAAACTGTAAAACTCAAAATAGGTGATTTACCACCAGTTTTAGACATCGAAAAATTACCAGAAAATCAATCTATTGACAGTTTAAAAGTAGGATTAAGGCGTTGGCTAAAAAAAGTTGACCAACATTATAAAGTAAAACCAATAATTTATACAGGTGAAAGATATTATAATGATTTCCTTAAAGATGAATTTAGCGAATATACTTTTTGGGTTGCCAATTACAATTTTTTTGTAGAAAATATTGAAAACGATTGGCAGTTTTGGCAGTTTACAGAAAAAGCTAGAATAAACGGAATAAACGAAAATGTAGATTTGAATATCTATAATGGTACGCCAAAAATGTTGCTGTATTTAACTATTGAGTAGTTGACTCAATTTTTAAAATAATAATACTCAATTTTTTTTATAACTCTATTTGAATTTTAATTTTTCCACCAAAACCTTTTTCTACAATATCATATAAGGTTTTAAGAGTTAAATTACTTCCATTATTTTCAATTCTTGAAATGTACTCTCTTTTTTTGTCAACTAAGTTTCCAAGTTCTGTTTGTGTTAAGTGTTTTTCTTCTCTTGCTTTTTTAAGAAGCAAACCAATTTTAAAACCTTGAAATTCTCTTTCAATTTCATCACGTCTTTCGGTTCCTTTTTCACCGTAAACGTTATTTTTAATTTCTTTCCAGCTTTTAGTTTCCATAATTATTTAGATTTTTCTTCGTAATATTTAGTCATTAATCTCAACGCTTTTTCAAGTTCATTTTTAGGAGTTTTTTGTGTTTTTTTCTGAAAACCATTTAATAAAATTACAAGTTTTCCATTGTCAAAAAAACAAAATACTCGCCAAATATTTGAGCCAAGCTGAATTCTAGCTTCATATAAACCATTCGTTCCTTCCATTGATTTTAAATAGTTGGAAGGAACTCTTTCTAAAGTTTCTATTGCTTCAATTATTTTGAATATTTTATCTTGTACTTTTTTTTGTTGTTCAAGAAGAAAATCTTCAAAATGATTTTCAAACGCTATAACTTCACGGACTTTCATTTCACAAAGGTAACTTAAAAGTTACAATTTGTTATAGGATTTTCTTTATTTTTTTAGAATTTATCTTTATAGTTGCCAATTACAACTTTTGTGTAGAAGATATAAAGGATGATTGGCAGTTTTGGCAGTTTACAGAAAAAGCTAGAATAAACGGAATAAACGAAAATGTAGATTTGAATATCTATAACGGAACTCCAAAAATGTTAGAGTATATAACAATATCTAATTAAAACTCTAATTTCTTTTTTCGCAATTCAAAATTCTGACCAAGATAAACTCTTCTTACCATTTCATCTTCAACTAGTTCTTCGGGAATTCCAGCTTTTAGAATTCCTCCTTCAAACATAAGGTAGGTTTTGTCTGTAATTGCAAGAGTTTCTTGAACGTTGTGGTCTGTAATTAATATTCCAATATTTTTATTTTTTAATTTAGCTATAATTCTTTGAATATCTTCTACAGCAACAGGGTCAACACCTGCAAATGGTTCATCAAGTAATATAAATTTTGGATCGGTTGCCAAACATCTTGCTATTTCAGTTCTTCTTCGTTCACCACCAGATAGTAAATCGCCTCGATTGGTGCGAATATGTTCTAAACTAAATTCATCAATTAAACTTTCCATTTTGGATTCTTGTTGAGCTTTAGTTAGATTGGTTAATTGCAAAACACTTAAAATATTATCTTCTATACTCAGTTTTCTAAAAACAGATGCTTCTTGAGCCAAATATCCAATTCCGTTTTGAGCACGTTTATACATTGGATAATCAGTAATATTCATATTGTCAAGGTAGATTGTACCAGAATTTGGCTTTACTAATCCAACAATCATATAGAAAGAAGTAGTTTTTCCTGCGCCATTTGGACCTAAAAGACCAACAATTTCTCCTTGGTTTACTTCTACAGAAATGCCTTTTACAACACTTCTGCCTTTGTAAGTTTTTACTAAATTTTCGGCTCTTAATTTCATTTATACTGAATTTATTTATGCTGAATTTATTTCAGCATCTTATTGAATTTATTTCAACATCTCTACTAAATTTTTCAAATTTTTTTACAAATAAACAAAAACCATTTATCTGATGATATGTTTTAACTTCAATTTTGGAAAACTAATCAATTTCACTAAACACTAGCAACTGAATACTAAACACTAATTACTGACCACTTTCTTCTAAAGCTTCCCAAAATTCATAAGCTCTTCTCAAATGCGGAATAACAATTGTTCCTCCAACAAGAGTTGCAATTCCCATGGCTTCCATCATTTCTTCTTTAGAAATTCCTTCTTTATAGGAAGTTTCTAAATGGTATTTAATGCAATCGTCACATCTTAAAACTGTTGAGGCAACTAATCCTAAAAGCTCTTTGGTTTTTACATCCAGTGCGCCTTCAGCATAAGCATTAGTATCTAAATTGAATATTCTTTTTATTACTAAATTATTATCGGCTAATAATTTTTCATTCATTTTTGCACGATAATCTTTGAATTCTTTAACTTGATTGTTCATTTTTTTTCTTGTTTTTTACAACTAATGCCGAGATGAAAATACTTGCTTCATATATTAATAACATTGGTATTGCAACTGTTATTTGACTTACAACATCTGGTGGAGTTACTATTGCAGCAACAATTAATACAATTACAATTGCATATCTTCTATAGGTTCTTAAAAAAGTTGGTGTAACTAATCCTAATTTAGTTAAAAAATATATTATTATAGGTAGTTCAAAAAATAAACCGCTAGCTATAACAGCAGTTTTTACCATACTTACATAAGAATCTATTGTAAAATTATTTTTTACTACACTACTAATTGTAAAGGTTGCAAGAAAATTTACAGACATTGGTACAATTACATAATATCCAAAAAGAACACCTATAAAGAATAGAATAGAAGCAATAAAGATAAAAAGTTTGGCATGTTTTCTTTCTTTTTCATACAATGCTGGACTAATAAATTTCCATAATTCCCATAATATATAAGGAAATGCAAGTATAAAACCAGAGGTTATACAAGTCCAAACAAAGATGTTTACTTGACCTTCCATTTCGGTATTGATAATTGTAAAAGGAAGTTCGGTAATACAAATACTGTCTGCAAAGCCAATATAATGTGATGCTTCACAAAAAAACCGATAAGTAATAAAATTAGGATTTGTTGGACCAAAGATTAATACATCAAAAATATAATCTGCAAAAAAATAAGTTACAATTGCCATAATTAATATTGCAACAGAACTTCTTACCAATAACCATCTCAATTCTTCGAGATGATCAAGAAATGACATTTCTTTTATGTTCTTTTCTAACATTATACTATACCTTCTTTTAAAATATCATGCAAATGAATTACACCTTTATATATATCATTGTCAACAACTACTAATTGTGTAATAGAAAAATCTTCAAGAATATTTAAAGCATCAACAACCATATCAGTAGATTTAATAGTTTTTGGGTTTACAGTCATAATATCTTTGGCAGTCAATCCGGTTATAGTTTCGGTTTTATTCAACATTCTTCTAATGTCGCCATCTGTAATAATTCCTACAATTTTATCATTGTCTAAAACAGCTGTTACTCCTAATCTTTTTTCAGATATTTCTACAATTACATTTTTTATACTTGACTCTAAATTTACAAATGGTTTTCTAGAACTGTCAAGCATGTCTTGAACACGCAATAATAATTTTTTACCCAATGCACCACCAGGATGATATTTAGCAAAATCTTCGGGTTTAAAATCTTTCATTTCCATTAGGCAAACTGCAATTGCATCGCCCATTACTAACTGAGCAGTTGTGCTATTGGTTGGTGCTAAATTATTTCTGCACGATTCACTTTCGACATAAGTATTTAAAATTACATCGGCTTCTTTACCTAAAAAAGAAGTTACATTACCAGTAATTGCAATAAGTTTATTGCCAAATCTTTTTAATAAAGGAACCAAAATTTTTATTTCTGGACTATTACCACTTTTAGAAATACAAATCACCACATCATTGTCTTGAACCATGCCTAAATCGCCATGAATTGCTTCAGATGCATGAAGAAACATCGATGGAGTTCCAGTAGAATTTAATGTTGCAACAATTTTTTGGGCAATAATTGCACTTTTTCCTATTCCAGTTACAATTAATCTTCCTTTACTATTATAAATAATTTCGACAGCTTCAACAAAGCTTTTGTCAATGAAATCAGTTAGTTTCGCGATAGATTGGCTTTGAGAAATCAATGTCTTTTTTGCCGATTCAATAATATTTTCTTTAGTTATCAAAATTGATTTGTTATAATATTTGTATGAATAAAAGAAAGTTGTATATTTATGGTTGCAAATTTATGTAAAAATACTATTAAGTCAGAATGAATTCAAACGAAATTGATATCCACAAGGAATTAAAAAAATATTTTGGTTTTAACCAATTCAAAGGTTTACAGGAACAAGTTATAAAAAGTATTTTAGCTAAAGAAAATACATTTGTAATTATGCCAACTGGTGGCGGAAAGTCGTTGTGCTATCAATTGCCTTCGCTTGTTCAAGAAGGAACTGCAATTGTAGTTTCTCCATTGATTGCTTTAATGAAAAATCAAGTTGATGCAATGCGAAGTGTTTCTACTAATGATGGAATTGCTCATGTATTAAATTCATCATTAACTAAAACCGAAATAAGCCAAGTAAAGAAAGATATTGTTTCAGGAATTACTAAATTGTTATATGTAGCGCCAGAATCCTTGACAAAGGAAGAATATGTAGAATTTTTGCAAACTGTTCCAATTTCTTTTGTTGCTATCGATGAAGCACATTGTATTTCAGAATGGGGACACGATTTTAGACCAGAATACAGAAATTTGCGTTCAATAATAAAACAACTTGGAGATGTTCCAGTTATTGGTTTAACAGCAACAGCAACACCCAAAGTTCAAGAAGACATTCTTAAAAACCTCGATATGACTGATGCAACAACATATAAAGCATCATTCAATCGACCTAATTTATATTATGAAGTTCGCACAAAAACTAAAAATATCGAATCGGATATTATTAGATTTATAAAACAACACAAAGGAAAATCTGGAATTATTTATTGCCTAAGTCGTAAAAAAGTTGAAGCAATAGCTGAAGTATTACAAGTAAACGGAATAAGCGCAGTTCCATATCACGCAGGATTGGATGCTAAAACACGAGCTAAACATCAAGATATGTTTCTTATGGAAGATGTAGATGTTGTTGTGGCAACAATTGCATTTGGAATGGGAATAGATAAACCAGATGTTAGATTTGTAATTCACCATGATATTCCAAAATCATTAGAAAGCTATTATCAAGAAACTGGTCGTGCTGGTCGAGATGGAGGAGAAGGTCATTGTTTGGCATATTATTCTTATAAAGATGTTGAAAAATTAGAAAAATTTATGTCAGGTAAACCAGTTGCCGAACAAGAAATTGGTTTTGCACTTTTGCAAGAAGTTGTTGCATATGCTGAAACTTCAATTTCTAGGCGTAAATTCTTATTGCATTATTTTGGCGAAGAATTTGATGGAGAAAATGGCGATGGTGCAGATATGGATGACAATGTAAGAAATCCAAAAACAAAAGCCGAAGCACAAAAAAACGTTGTAAAATTGCTACAAGTAGTTCGCGATACTAAATATTTATATAAATCCAAAGAAATAGTTTTTACATTAATAGGAAGAGTAAATGCAACGATAAAAGCACATAGAACAGACACTCAACCTTTTTTTGGTATCGGTATTGATCAAGAAGAACGTTATTGGATGGCATTAATACGTCAGGTTTTAGTTGACGGAATGTTGACAAAAGATATAGAAACTTATGGAATATTAAAAGTTTCTGAAAAAGGGCATGATTTTATTAAAAATCCTCATTCGTTTATGATGAGTGAAGATCATGAATATAATGAAGCCGAAGATGATGCAATTGTAACAGCTGCAAAATCATCAGGCACTGCAGATGAAGCACTGATGGGAATGTTGCGCGATTTGCGAAAAAAAGTCGCCAAAAAACTTGGAGTTCCACCATTTGTAGTGTTTCAAGATCCATCACTAGAAGACATGGCATTAAAATATCCAATAACAATAGATGAATTGATAAATATTCATGGAGTTGGAGAAGGAAAAGCAAAAAAATATGGTAATGAATTTGTTGAATTAATTAATAGATATGTAGAAGATAATGATATTACACGTCCAGATGATTTAGTTGTAAAATCTACCGGAGCAAACTCTGTTAATAAATTATACATTATTCAAAACATAGATAGAAAACTATCATTAGAAGATATTGCCAAAGCAAAAGGAATGAAAATGGACGATTTGCTTAAAGAAATGGAGCAAATTGTATATTCTGGAACGAAACTAAATATTAAATATTGGGTTGACGAAATGCTAGATGAAGATCAGCAAGAAGAAATA
Organism: Flavobacterium sp.; assembly: GCF_043773265.1. Taxonomy (GTDB): domain Bacteria; phylum Bacteroidota; class Bacteroidia; order Flavobacteriales; family Flavobacteriaceae; genus Flavobacterium. Next base: position 9,687 of record NZ_JAYVFH010000214.1, read on the forward strand.
CACGATTATTTTATGGATTCTGAATCAGATAAAATA
>NZ_JAYVFH010000215.1:0-9699 GCF_043773265.1 Flavobacterium sp.
TTACACCTTCACCTTCGGGAAAAACATGAGTTGCAAATCGGCATAAAATTTTATCCATCAATAATAATAAATGATGCAAAAAACCTTTTTTATAAGGAAATACTAAACCAGTAAAAGTGTGAATTCTAACTGGAACACCAGCAAAATAAGCCGCAATCATTGATAACAAACCAGCTTTTGGAGTAATAGAATGTACTATTTGTGGTTTTTCTTTTTTGAATAAAAAATATAATTTTACTAACGAAACTAAGTCTTTTACTGGCGAAATTGTTCTGTGCATAACAACGCTACAAGTTTTTACACCTTCGCGATTGGCAACAGTTTCTAGATGTTCATCTTGACCAGAAACTGCAATAACATAGTAATGCTCGTTTAAAAAAGCCAATTGACCTTTGAGCAAAATGTCAAGTGACATTGAAACGGTTGCGGTTCTGATGAGTTTTTTCAAGCCAATTTATTTCTAGTTTTGTATTTTATTAAAATATAAAGTGCTATTCCGAAAGGAATTGCAAGAATTGTAAGGAGTTTTTCTGGTGATTTTTTTAAAAAATTTATTCTTTTTAGAATAATACAACTCGAAATATAATGTATTGCTTCTATAAATTTTCTTTTTATAGATTTAGAATATTTCATTGTTGTAATTCTATTATAAATAAATCCGTGTGGATATTTTAAATATTGCGAAAACATGGTGTTGCTTGAACCAGTTGACTGATAATCAACAATTACTAAAACTTCGTTTAAAGTTGCTAGTTGGTAATCTTTATCTACAAATAAATATTTAGTTCCTAAACCAACATATTTTTCTCCTTCAAAAATTGGATATTCTGGATATTTATTGATTATTTCGGTTCTGTAAACTAGTTTTTTATCGCCTTTTCCTCCTTTTAAATAAAAATCTTCGAGAGTTGTTTGTTCGTTTGAGAATTTAGTTCCAAGAAGTTCACCATTCATTAATGCATCAAGACCAATAATTCCTGCATATTTTTCTTGATTTATTGATTTCCATTTATTTATAATAAGTTCAACTGCATTTAATGGCATAAAATCGTCAGAATCAATACAAGTATTTAAAACTGTTTTTATATTTTTATAAGCACTGTTGTGCGCACCATGCATTCCTTGATTTTGTTGATGAATATAGGTTATTTCAATTTTATTTTCTTTAATCCAACTTTGTACTACTTCTTTAGTTGCATCTGTAGAACCATCATCAATAATTAACCAATTAAAATCTAAACTAGTTTGATTGCACAACGAATTATATAACCTTGGAAGTAGATTAGCTCTGTTGAAAGCTGGCGTAAAAACTGTTAACGTTTTCATTGATGCTTGCTTAAAAGTTGAATGTATTTATTTTCTAAAATAGTCACATTTTTATTGATGTCATATCCTTTATCTATGATTAATTGAGACACATCTTTTTTACTTTGAATGTTTAAAGTAACTATTTTTTTTGCCCAAGATAATGCTGATTCTTTTAATGAAATTACGGTTACGTTATCTGAAATTAATATCGCTTCGGTTGGAATTCCGTTTGAAATTACACATTGAGTTCCGCTTGCTTGAGCTTCAACCAATGAAACTGGTAAACCTTCGAAAAAAGAAGGAAAAAGAAAAACATCCATTGCTTGTAAAATCTCATTTACATTGCTTCGCAAACCTAGAAAAACAACTTTATCATTGATTTCTAATTTAGTTACTTTGTTTTGGATTTGGGATTTCAATTCGCCATCGCCAACTAAAAACAGTTTGCAGTTTGGTTCTAACTTTAAAACTTCATTGAAAATATCTATTAAAAAGTCATGATTTTTTTGTTCGTTAAATCTTCCTACATGAATTATATTGATAGCGTTTTGAGTTTGAAGTTCAAGTTTCATTTTGGCAGCTTTTTCAACATTAAAAGCAAATAAACTTGAATCTATTGCATTGGTCATTGTAAATGCTTTGTTAGCATTTTTTTTCCCAAAAAGCCAAATACTAGCTTCATAACCACAAGTGAAATATTCGTTTACGTACTGCATCATTCTTTTTTTCCAAAACCATCTAAAAGGTGATTTTATATCAAGTTTTGGATTAGAATTATGACCATGAGCAATGATTACAGGAACTTTTCTTTTGTGAGCTTCTTTATAAAAATAATATCCCAATTCTGAACATTGTCCGTGAATAATATCATAATTATTTTCATCAAAAAAAAGTTCAATTTGCTTTATGTAAGCTTTTAACTTCATCGGATTTAATGGTATAAACCTATGGATTTTTCCGCCAAGAATACTAATTTCACTTTCATAAGCACCAATTTCTTGGCGATGAACCGCAAAGTCAAATTGAATTTTGGATGCATCCAATTTTCTATAATAATTCATGACGTTGGTTTCGGCACCGCCAAGATTCATTATTGTAAAAAGTTGTAAAACTCTTATTGGTTGTTGCATCTGATATTAATTAATCATTTTTTTTATTCCTATTAACATAAGCATCAATAGAAATACTGATTTATTTTTTGCAAAGAAAAAAAACATTTTCCAATGAATTGGAAAATATTTTAAATCTAAGTTTTTGTACGCTTCTTTGTATAAAGTATCGTTCAAAATTAATTTAAGTTTAGAGTATCTAGCCCAAAATCCCTTTTTATTTAACATTTCATTCAATCCTAATCCAATAATACTCAAACAAATTCTATTGTGATAAGCTGTAATAAAAACTGGTTGCTTGTGTTTTATTATTTGAAAAATATGAGAATACAATAGTTTCCATTGGTCAAATAAATTTGATTTATATGTATTTGTTAACGAATTGGCATTGTATTTTCTATAAAAATAAAGTGGTTCATCTATTACTGTAATTTTATCAGCAAATTGCAAATAGCAAATATTAAATAAAGCATCTTCGGTACCAATTAGTTTAGTATCGATAAAATTGATGTTATTTTCTTTAATTAAATTTGTTTTGTATAATTTTCCCCAAGCAGTAACTAAACTATCAGCTTGGCTTGGATCTTGAAGTTCGTTTTTAACTAAACCAACTATTCGACGTTGAATTGTATTGGAATATACAACACCACTTAGATTTAGCTTTCGAGGTTTTGTTTCTTGTTTAAAAACTCTATTGTAGGAACAGCAAGCCAAAGAGTAATCATTTATTTGAGTTTCAAGTATAGACACACAATTTGCATCGAGCCAATCATCTCCATCAACAAACATAATGTAAGAACCTGTTGCAAGTTTTATTCCTTCGTTTCTAACTTGAGAAAGTCCTTTGTTTTTTTGATTTACTATTTGAATTCTTTTGTCTATATTTTTAAATTCTAGTAATTTTTGATAAGTTGCATCTGTAGATTCATCATTTACAATAATTATTTCTAAATTACTGTAAGATTGATTTAAAATACTAGAAATACATTGGTCTACAAAGCTTTCAACATTGTAACAGGCAACAATAATACTAATCAAATTATTATTCATAATACTATTATGTAGGTTGACCTAAAATAATTTCCATAAAATAAGTAAATGCAAAATAAGCAATAATAATTCTGGCAATTACTTGGTGTTGGTTTTCGAAAAACTTGCTTTTTAATAATGGATATATTATAATTACACCCAACAAGAACCAAGATAGGTAAGCAAATCTATTAGAATAATTGGCTTTAATTACCAATACCCAAAACCCATTTACTAATAAAAAAACGTTTAATAATTGAAAATAAAATGGATCTTCAAATTTTTTCTTGATGACATAATACCAGCCAGCAAAAACTCCAGAAGCACTATACAATAAAAAATCCCAACGGAAACCAACTTTAAGTAAAACACCTTCGCTTGCTTGATCAAATTCTCCTAAATAACTTGATACACTCTTCTCTTCAATTATTCCTAAACCTAAAAAGAATGCTGTAAAAAAACCACCAAGTGCTAAAGATAATGGAATTGTAAAAAGCCAGAAATAGAAAAATGATTTTGGTTTATTATAAAAAAGAGTAATAATATAAGCAAAAATTGGTAACATTAATGATTTATGTATAAATAAACTTATAAATAAAATTGCAAAAACTTTCCATTTTTCATTTCTAGAAACACCATAAAGAAAAAGACTTGTAGCAATACCATTTCTAATTCCGTTAGTGCCATAAGCCCAAAATGAAAAAGAAATTATAAGCATGAAAAAAGCATAAAACCAATAGTCTTTAAAGACTTTTTTAGAAAAAGCGTAGAGCGGATAAATATATAAAACAGCACAAACAAAAAAGAAAGCTCCAGCTGAACCTATCTTACTGAAATTGAATTGAAAAAACTCAAACAATACATCTTTTTTATATTCGGGCAAGATGCCATTTGCAAAATTTTTAAACTGAATATTATAAATTACCATGTCGCCAAAACGATAATTTATAGGTCTCAAACCAATGTATAAGAGAATTATAATAAAAATGATAAAACCAAAAGCTTTTTTTGATTTTAGATTTTCTTGAGATTCTAGAGTAATACCATAACTTTGTAAAAATACAATTAGTGTAATAAGCAATAGCAAATTATAATAAATAGATATGTAGTATTGTATAGGTATTAAAGTATCCAAAATATTATAAAGTTTTTTTTATTGAATCACAAAGTTGTTTTGTGAAAATTACACCACCAAATTTATCAATATGATTTCCATCATAGGTTTGAAACTTATTATCTTTAGAAAAATTAAAATAATTGACTTTTTCTATTGCTGCAATTTTGTTTATTTCAGAATCAAAGTTAACCCAAAAATCTTCTTCTATTGAAAGTATTTTAGAATCAACAGGCATTCTTACTAAAACTACTTTACCATGAGATTGTAAAAACTTAATTAATTTTTTTAATTCGTTAATTCTATAATTACTATTTTTCCATCTTTTAGCAAATCCTTTGTAAATTATTATTTGATTTTTTTTCCAATTATTTAATGTTAATGAATCTTTAGGTAAGTTACTTTCTTCTAACCAACCATCTTGATGAAGTTCAGAATTTTTCTTGAAAATAGCTCTAAAATGAAAGTAATTAAAATTTTTAAAGAAATATTCAAAATTAGGATTTGTTGAAACAAAATTCATATTATGCGGAGGATTTTTATCTTCTGCAAAAATTTTGTTTTTAAAATCGTCATTTTCTCTTTCAGACAAAAGCCAAGGATTTACACTTACAATAAATAATCCGTTTTTGGTATTAGAAACTAACTTGTTTTTTATGCTTTTTGTATAAAGTTCACCATAAGCTGCTTGTGTAATAGTAAAACTATAATTAAACATTGGCAAACTAAAATTTGAGTTTTTCAAATTTTCATCCATAATTTTTGGTTGAATTCCTTGAAAACTTCTTGAATCTCCAATAATAAAGGATGTTTGTTTAGGAGTTGTAAATTTTAAATAAAAATAATCAACATAACCTCCATATTTTATCAAAATAAATGATAAAATTATGATTAGAAATACAGTGAAAATAGTTATTTTATATAAAAATCTCTTCATTAAAATTGAAAATAAATAAATGAATCTGAATTAGCTCCAAACAATATTATGATTAAAAATAATGTTAAATAAATAAACCATCTAATATAAATATTATTTAATTTATATAATTCTAAGCCATGGTGTTTTTTTCTTTGAATCCATTCAACAACAATTAAAATAAAAATAAATATAAACGGTTTTAAATCGATTTCTGGAAAACTATAGTTATCGTAATTTAGAATTTTTGCAATATACAACAAAGCAAGTTTTACAGAAGGAGATCTAAAAAATATCCAAGCTATTGTTGTAATTGAAAACGTTAAAATAATTTGAAAAAATTCTTTAAGCGAAGGAAAAAAGGAGTTTTCGGCTACACTATTAGTATTAGTTCTATTTAGTTTAAATACAACTAATGGTAGAATAAAAAAAGCATTTATTGCACCCCAAATAATAAATGTCCAGTTGGCGCCATGCCAAAAACCACTAACTACAAAAATTATTATTGTGTTTCTTACTTGCATCCACATTCCGCCTTTGCTTCCTCCTAAAGGAATGTATAAATAATCACGAAACCATGTTGATAATGAAATATGCCATCGTCGCCAAAACTCAGCAATATCTCTTGAAAAATATGGAAACGCAAAGTTTCTTAACAATTCAACACCAAAAAGTCTTGCAGTTCCAAGAGCAATATTCGAATATCCAGAAAAGTCACCATAAATTTGAAAAGCAAAAAATATAGCAGCAATAACAAGTGATGAAGCATTATAATTTTCTTGATTTTTAAAAACCTCATTCACTATAATTGCACAATTATCAGCCACTACAATTTTCATAAATAAACCCCATAAAATTTGTCTTAAACCATCGACAGCTTTTTGATAATTAAAAGTTCTTTCTCTTTGAATTTGAGGTAATAAATGAGTTGCACGTTCTATTGGACCAGCAACCAGTAAAGGAAAGAAGCTAACAAAAACTGAATAATCAACAATATCTTTTTCGGGTTTTATTTTGTCATTATAAATATCAATTACGTAGGACAATCCATGAAAAGTATAAAAAGAAATTCCAACAGGAAGAATAACATTTATTGACCAAAAATTGGATGTTAATCCAAAACCTGAAAGCAACTCGGCAAAAGAAGTTGCAAAAAAATTATAGTATTTAAAAACGCCAAGAAATCCTAAATTAATACCAATACTTAGCCAAAACCAAAACTTTTTTTGGGTTAAACTTTTTGCATCGGCCATTTTTATTCCTGTAATATAATCTAGTAATGTAGAGAATATTAAAAGAAACAAAAACCTATAATCCCAACAAGCATAAAAGAAGTAACTTGAAACAAGTAAAATAATATTTTGAAATTTGCTGTTTTTTTTTGCTACAAACCAATATAACAGAAAAACAACTGGAAGAAAAAATAAAAAGTTAAAGGAGTTGAAAATCATTTATTACTATAAAATTTTTATTTAACTAGATTTAGGCAAAAGTAATAAAAAAAGGATGCTTTAAAAAAAACATCCTTTTAATAAATTTTAATACTTGATTTATTTTTTAATAATCCTAAATGATTTAACCTCTTCTCCATCCAAAATTACTACATTATATATTCCAGCTAAATATTTTTCTCCTAAAACAATATTTTTATAATTGGAAACGATAAATTCTTTATCATCTAATAATTTACCAAGAATATCATAAACTTTTACTTGAATTTTTTCATTTTTAATTGATTTTACATCAATGTTGAATGTATTTTCGAATGGATTAGGTGATATAATTATTGAATCACTACTATTAGACGTTGAAAATCTATTTACATTGCTTGGTGTTGTTATTAAACATTCTGGACCAAAATTACCAATGTAAGTATTGTTAACTATAACTTGAACAGATAACATATATTGTGTTGATGGTAAAAGAGATTGAGTTCCGCTAACTTCGACAAAATTTGCTTTTTTTAAATGGCATTGTGCATATGTATTTGTATAAAATAAATCATTTGCTCCAGATAAACTTCTTAATTTAAATTTATATTTAGTTGTAAAAGGTAGTGGTTGAGATACAGATACACCTGATACAAAATCATTAACATAAATAGGTGTTGTATTTGATGAAACAGTAATACAATTTACATTTCTAATTGGAATAGTAGGTGTTGAAATTGTACATCCAATAACATCATAAGGTTGCCATACTCCATTAACCCTCATAGAAACTTTAATATCATATGAAGTATTATATAAAACAAAATTTGGTGAAACTGCCTCTAATAAATGGAATTTAAATGTTCTGTCGCCAGTTTCTAAGTTTGAATTTACTAATCCATCAGATAATCTTGTAACTCTCCATTTGTGTCTATCAACACCCACTGAAGGTAAATTAGAGAACGCTTGAATTTCAAAATCCATTTTCGGCACAGTTAAACCACAATATTCTGGTTTAACTTGGTTTAAAACAGCTTTAAAAACAATTTGAAAACGAGTATTATTAGTTTCAGAATTGGTTAATGTAAAAGTATAAGGCAAACTATTTATTGTATTTAATAGATTATCCTTTAAATAATAAGCTTGACCGCTTGGTGCAAATATACCATCGCCAAAACCTGTAATTTTAAAGGTTTGAGTTGTACTTGTAGGTACTGTTGCCACAAAACCCAATTGAATAACATCATTTACGTTAAATGGTGACGTTATTGCTCGTCCTTGAATTGTTAGTGGTTCGCAAACTGTTGTTGGTGTTGTTAAGGAATACAAATTAATAATTGGTACTGCCGAAAAAACTTTGGTATCAAATGCACGATCATAACCATTGGTTGCTCCTGTAGCATAACCTAATAGTGTTTCTTTAAATGGCTTTGGAAATAACATACTATTCGTATTTTCTATTTGTAACCATATTCTATTTCTTACTATTGGTGCAACCAATTTAGTCGCATCATTTAATCTATAAAATTGAGAATTATCACCAATTCCGTCATTACGCATTTCATTATTAAATGTTGCATTACCGTTGCTTAAACCCAAAACAATAAAACCTTGTCCTGCTCCAATTTTTCCGGTTGGTCTGTTGGAATTAAAAAAACTTGGGTCAACACCCGAAATTCTTCCTGTACCCACACCACCAAGACGATTGTAAACTGTATAATCATTGACCGAATAATTATATTGAGAATCTCCTGGAGTTGTACCAGAAACTGGTGTATTGTGTGACCATTGATAAATTGCTCCACCAACTACATTAACATTAGCCGGATCAGACAGAAAAGAATCGGCATCTAAAGCACTTGGATATGGATTACCAATTAAATTTGCAATAACTTTGGTTGGAACACACGGATTGGTTGTTGGTGTTGGTGTGTATGCTTGACCATTTATGGGTGTTGTAATTACGCCATTATTAGGAACTCCTCTAAATTCTCCAGTAAACATTCCAGATGTTCCAGACAAAGTTTGCGGACCACGAATGATATATCCTTTTCCAACCTGAAATGGTGTAGAAATAATAGCTGAGGTGGTACTAATTGCCAATTGCCTGAAACAAATGTAATTGGATCAAAAGCAGGTGTTGTTAACGGATTCCAAAAGAAAAATTTATCACTAAGCGTATTTGGCGAAAATAAACCCAAAGTTTGCCCACTTACTGGCGATGACCAATAGGTATAATCAAAATTATTGATGGTGTTGGTGGTTCTTCTATATTTGATTTCACCAAGATTAATTGCAGCGTTATTGACTTGAACTAAACTTGCGTTGTTTTCAAACGTTAGTGTGCTACCAATTACCACTTGAACATTATGAATAACTTTTAAAATATGACCTGAATTGAAGGTGACATTTGCATTATTTTGAACAATAACCTCACATGCAATCATATTATTTGGAGCTAGAAGATTTACAGACGAAGAAAAATTTACTTCAAATATGGCACGTTTGTCTTGGTCTGGAAGACCGTTTGACCAACCAGAAATAGACCAAATTGTTTCAGAATTACAAGGTGGTGGTGGTGGTGGTGCAGGTTGTTGTGCTACTAAAGCATTGCAAAATAAAAAAAATGAAAATAACATTATTTTCATTGAACTAAAATTAAAAGATTGTTTCATGTTGTTAATTTTTAAAGGTTTATAATTGTTTTTATTGTTTAATAACTTTTATTGTACTTACATTAATACCATCACTTACATCTACTAAATAAATCCCATTAGGATAACTAGATAAATC
>NZ_JAYVFH010000216.1:0-5314 GCF_043773265.1 Flavobacterium sp.
CCAGTTTTATGGAGAAAAATTAAAGGCGGACTTTCTGCAGGACGAGTACAATCGGTTTCCGTACGATTAATTGTTGAAAGAGAAAGAGAAATTCAAAATTTTAAAGCACAAGCAAGTTATTCTGTTGTTGCCGAGTTTGTAAACGAAGCAGGAAGAGCTTTCAAAGCTAAATTACCAAAGAATTTTAATACTAAAAAAGAAGCCGAAGATTTTCTTGCCAAAAATATTGGTTCTAATTATAAGGTAGCCGATTTAGAAACCAAACCTACCAAAAAATTTCCAGCTGGACCATTTACAACGTCAACTTTACAACAAGAAGCAGCACGTAAATTGTACTTACCTGTAGGAATTACAATGCAATTGGCACAACGATTATACGAAGCCGGATTGATTACTTATATGAGAACCGATTCAGTAAATCTTTCTAAAGATGCTATGGATGCAGCTCAATCAGAAATCATAAAATCGTATGGGAAAGAATTTTCTAAACCAAGAACGTTTGTAAATAAAAGTAAAGGCGCACAAGAGGCACACGAAGCAATTCGTCCTACAGATATGTCGCGTCACACTGTAAATATTGATAGAGATCAAGCTAGATTATATGATTTAATCTGGAAAAGAACATTGGCGTCTCAAATGAGTGATGCCGAATTAGAAAGAACGAATGTAAAAATTGAAGCAAATAACCACTCAGAGGTTTTTACTGCTTCTGGTGAAGTTATCAAGTTTGAAGGTTTCCTAAAAGTATATCTTGAAGGTAATGATGATGACGATGAAGAACAAGAAGGAATGTTGCCGGCAATGAAAGTCAATGAAAAATTGATTAATAATTACATCACAGCTACAGAAAGATACTCAAGACCAGCAGCAAGATATACAGAAGCTTCTTTAGTAAAAAAACTTGAGGAACTTGGAATTGGTCGTCCATCAACTTATGCACCAACAATTTCTACTATAATCAATAGAAATTATGTTGAAAAAGGAAATCTTGAAGGTCAAGAACGAAATTATACTCAATTGACTTTGCAATCAGGAAAAGTTTCAGATAAAGTATTAAAAGAAAATACAGGTTCAGACAAAGGAAAATTAGTTCCAACCGATATTGGAACAATAGTTACTGATTTTCTAGTTAAGAATTTTGAAAATATTTTAGATTATAATTTCACTGCCAAAGTCGAACAAGATTTTGATGAAATTGCAGAAGGAAACATCAATTGGACAACAATGATGCAGGAGTTTTACGATAAATTCCATCCAAACGTAAAAGATGTTGAAGCAAATGCCGATAGAGAAAGTGGCGAAAGAATTTTAGGAAAACATCCAGAATCAGGTAAAACAGTTTTGGTTCGTTTAGGAAAATTCGGCGCAATGGCTCAAATTGGCGATATTGATGATGAAGAAAAGAAATTTGCAAGTTTACGACCAGAACAAAACATGGGTAACATAACTTTAGAAGAAGCATTGAATTTATTTTTACTTCCAAAAGCATTAGGAACTTATAAAGGAGAAGAAGTAGAAGTAAGTCTTGGACGATTTGGCCCATTTATTAGATTCGGAAAAGTATTTGTTTCGCTTCCAAAAGGTGAAGAACCATTGGATGTAGATTTAGAAAGAGCTAAAGTATTAATTGATGAAAAAACCGAAGCTGATGCACCAATTGCAGTTTATAAAGGAGAAGGTGTTCAAAAAGGCACAGGAAGATTTGGTCCGTTTTTAAAATGGAATGGAATTTTCATAAATGTAAGTGCCAAATACAATTTCAATAATTTAACACAACAAGATATTGAAACAATTATCGAAGACAAGCTTCAAAAAAATATTGATAAAGTAATTCACAATTGGGAAGAAGAAGGTATTTTAGTTCAAAAAGCACGTTGGGGAAGAAGTGAAATCACAAAAGGAAAAATCAAAATTGAACTGAGTAAAGATGTTGATGCCACAAAGTTAACATTAGCCGAAGTTCAAGAAATGATAGAGAAGAAAACTCCTGCTAAAAAAGCGCCAGCCAAAAAAACTGCTGTCAAAAAGAAAAAGTAAGAAGAAAAAATAACTATAAACAATTTCACAACTTAATTTCCTTTTCTTTGGAGAGGATTGAGGTGAGAAAAAAAAGAAATAATAAATGGAATTCGATTTTCTTTCACCATTAGAAACCGATTTAATTATAGATTTAAAACGACTTTCATCGCAACATTTGTCGAGTAAAGTTGTTTTTCATACTCAAAATGATTTTCCAGAAATTTCAAAAATTGATATAGCAATTATTGGTGTGTCAGAATATAGAGGTAATCAATCTCAAACAGAAGAAATTGATTTATCAAATGTTAGAAGAGAATTATATAGTTTATTTCCTGGTAATTGGAGCAAGACAATAGCTGATTTAGGTGATGTCCTACCTGGAAACTCTGCTGACGATACTTATTTTGCTGTTCAAAAAGTTGTTTCTAAATTAATTAAAAATAAAACTATACCAATAATAATTGGTGGCTCACAAGATTTAACTTATGCACTTTATAGAGGATTTGACGATTTAGAACAAATGGTCAACTTAGTATCAATTGATAATAAGTTTGATATTGGAAAACATGATGGGTCAATAACATCCGAATCCTATTTATCAAAAATAATAATTGAAGAACCAAACAACCTTTTTAATTACAGCAACATTGGTTTTCAAACCTATTATAATTCGCAAGAGGAAATAGATTTGATTGAAAAATTATATTTTGATTGTTATCGTCTTGGAGAAATTTGTCATAATATTTCAATTGCAGAGCCGGTTTTTCGTGATGCAGATATTGTAAGTATTGATTTAACATCTGTAAAGTCATCAGATTCTGGAAATTTGATTAACTTTATGCCCAATGGTTTTAATGGAAAAGAAATATGCTCATTGTCTAGATATGCTGGAATAAGTGATAAAGTTTTTTTATTAGGAATTTTCAACCATACTGGTTCAATACAAGAATCACCTTTAATAGCACAAATAATTTGGTATTTTATCGAAGGCATACATTATCGTTCAAATGAATACCCTTTTGGAAGTAAAGAAAACTATATAAAATACACAGTTCCTTTTGAAGATGAGGATATTGTGTTTTTTAAAAGTAATAAAACAGATAGATGGTGGATTGAAATACCTTTTTTTGTAAATCATCACAATAAACTGAAAAAGAATACGTTATTACCATGTTCTCATGACGATTATTTGGCAGCATGCAATCAAGAATTCCCACAAAGATGGTGGAAAGCGCAACGTAAGAGTATTTTGTAAAAACAATTAAGTAAAATAAATTTTTTCAAGCATTTATTGTAAGATAAAACACATTAAACACACAAACAATAGTAAATTATCGCCTTTTTTTGCACTTTATCGATTATTTTGTTTTGTCAATTCAAATTAATTTTTACTTTTGGTCTAGCAATTAAAATTTTAGGAATCAAATAATTGTTTTTTTCAAAAAAAATAGATAGGTTTACGCCCTTAAAATAAGAATATATAATTAACCCAAATTTATATGAAGAAGTTCATTGCATTTGCATCTGTTTTAACTCTTTTAGCGAGCTGCGGTAAATCCGGAGACAAAGGTGAATTAGTAGGAGTTAAAGGTAAAAAGTGGCATCCAGAAAAACCATACGGAATGACATTAGTTCCAGGTGGTGCTTTTATAATGGGTAAATCAGATGATGATTTAGCTAATGTTCAAGACGCGCCAACAAAAACAGTTACCGTAAGATCCTTTTATATGGATGAAACGGAAATTACTAATAGTGAATACCGCCAATTCGTAGAATGGGTAAAAGATTCTATTATTAGAGTTCGTTTAGCAATTCTTGCCGAAGAAGTTGGTCAAAAACCAGGATCTGGAAAAGGTAAAAACGCTGGTAGCATTGGAGAATTTGCTTTTGCAGATCAAGATCCGGCAAAAATGACACCTTATGATAAATATATGTATGAAAACTATTATAGTGTTGGTACAGATGACGATCCATTTGCAGGAAGAAGACTTAACAAAAAAGTTAAACTTATAACTGATACAAAAAAGTATCCAGACGAATACTATGTTGAGGTTATGGATACTATGTATCTTCCAGCTGCTGAGGCATACAATGGTTTAAGAACTATTGATGTAAATAAATTGAAATTCCGTTATTCTTGGATGGATATTCAAAAAGCGGCTCAAGCTAAAAAAGGAAAACGTTCAGAATTTATTAAAACAGAACAAACTCCTGTTTATCCTGACACTACAACTTGGATTAAAGATTTTGCTTATTCTTATAATGAGCCAATGCACAACGATTATTTTTGGCACCAAGCATATGGAGAATATCCAGTAGTTGGAGTTTCTTGGAAACAAGCTAAAGCTTTTTGCGCATGGAGAACTTTAAATAAAAATTCATATATAAAATCTAAGAAAAAAGGAAGAGATTTAATTAACTCTTTCCGTTTGCCAACAGAAGCTGAGTGGGAATATGCTGCAAGAGGAGGTTTAGAATCTGGTAATTATCCTTGGGGTGGACCGTATACTAAAAACGACAGAGGTTGTTTTATGGCAAACTTTAAACCTAACCGTGGAGACTATGCTGCAGATCAAGCTTTATATACAGTTGAAGCAAAATCTTATGAGCCAAATGGTTACAATCTTTATAACATGTCAGGAAACGTTGCCGAATGGACAGATTCATCTTATGATGCTGCTGCTTATGAATACGTTTCAACAATGAATCCAAATGTTCCAGATTTATCTAATAAACGTAAAGTTGTTAGAGGTGGTTCTTGGAAAGATGTTTCATACTTCTTACAAGTTGGAACAAGAGATTTCGAATATCAAGATACTGCAAGAAGCTATATTGGCTTTAGAACCGTACAAGATTACATGGGAACTCAAACAACAGGAAACGGGAAAAAACCGTAAAGCTTTAGAGATTAACTAACTTAAATTATATTAAACTTAACTAACTAAAATTATTATTTATTATGGCATTATTAAGCAAAAAAGCGATGAACTTCGCTTACGGAATGGGAGCGGCAGTTGTAATTATTGGAGCTTTATTTAAAATTACTCACTTTGAACTTGGACCTTTAACAGGTACTTTAATGCTTTCTATAGGTTTATTAACAGAGGCTTTAATCTTTGCTTTGTCTGCATTTGAACCTGTTGACAATGAATTGGATTGGGCATTGGTTTATCCAGAATTAGCAGGTGGCGAAGCTAAAGCTAAAAAAGTAAAATCAGAAGATCCTATTGAAGCTCAAGGTTTACTTTCTCAAAAATTAGACGCAATGTTGAAAGAAGCTAAAATTGATGGTGAA
>NZ_JAYVFH010000217.1:0-12950 GCF_043773265.1 Flavobacterium sp.
ACAACGAGCAATTGAAACTGGAACAACTATTCAAAAGTACATTTTTGATAATTTAAATATTTCTATTGAGGATCAATTTGTAATTTTAAAAAATGAGCGACCTTCTTATTCGAATATAATGCAAGTACTTTTAGGTTCTGTGGCTTATGTTTTTGCAACCACAATTTTAGTTTTAGTTTATTTTGTTTTTTTATTGTACTATAGAAATCACATCAAAATTTTTTTGATTAAAATAACTAAAACCAACCAACGCGAAGAAATGCAACAAGTTATTCATAGTGCTACGTGTATCTCACAACAATATCTTTTGGGACTATCAAAAATGATTTTTCTGTTGTGGATTATGTATGGAATTGGTTTTAGTATTATTGGAGTTGAGAACGCTATTTTCTTTGCCATTCTATGTGGTTTATTAGAAATTGTTCCTTATATTGGTAACATTACTGGAACAATATTAACTATTTTATTTGCTGTAATACATGGAGGAAATCCATCATTAATTGGAGGAATCATCATTACTTATGGCATTGTGCAACTCATTCAAGGATGGGTTTTAGAACCACTAATTCTTGGTCCACAAGTAAAAATAAATCCGCTTTTTACAATAATAGTCTTGGTATTAGGTCAATTACTTTGGGGAATTCCTGGAGTTATTTTAGCAATTCCACTAACTGCAATGTTTAAGATTGTTTGTGATCATATTGAACCTTTAAAACCTTATGGATTTTTGATTGGAGATATTGAAACTTCAAAAAATAAATCATTAATTTTAAAGAAAAATAAATTTAAAATTTAAAAAATAAAATGAAATGATAACAGATTATAAAATCCCAACCGAAACTAGAATTGGACATGTTCATCTAAAAGTTTCCAATTTGCAACGTTCACTCGAATTTTATTGCGATTTATTAGGATTCGAAATTACAACAATGTATGGAACTGAAGCGGCGTTTATTTCTGCTGGCGGTTATCATCATCACATTGGATTGAATACTTGGTACAGTAAAAATTTTCCTCTGGCGCATGAAAAAGGTGTTGGATTGTTTCACACAGCGATTTTATATCCTACTCGTAAAGATTTGGCTACTATTTATGATAGAATTATTAAAGCCGATTATCCTTTTTCTGGAGCTGCAGATCACGGCGTTTCTCAAGCTTTGTACTTAAATGATCCAGATAATAATGGCGTCGAATTGTATTGGGATAGACCAAAAGAAGAATGGAATTATAATGAAGATGGTACAATTGTAATGTTTACCGAAGTGCTAGATATGAATGATTTATTGAAGGAATTGGATTAAATAATTAATCCTCATATGCCTCAACCAAACCAGTTTTCCATTGAATTTCGTCGTAATAAAAATCTAATAACACTAGATTTCCTTTTTTTCTAATAGAAACTTTTCCAATTACTTTTGCTTCATTACCTGAAATTGTAAGTAAATCACCATTTACAAATAATTTCTTAGTATACATATCGTATATTTTCAAAGCAATTTCATCCTTAATGGCTTTTTTAGAATTGAAAGTACTAACAATAATAGTTTCTTTATTGTTTTTTACTATTAATTCCATACCATTATAACCATATTTATAGGTTGTTGCTGGTTTTTTTTGGGAAAAAACCAACTGGCTTGCCATCAATAGCGAGATGATTGTAGGTTTAAGCATTTAGAGTAAATTGGGCTAACTTTTTTGCTAAAATATTAAAAATGTCGAATAAATTTTACAAATTCTTTGAAAATTTCAAAATTATTTATTCACAATTAATATTCATTTGTTATTAACTCTAAATATTTGATAATATTGTGTTACAGCTATTCATATTTTAATTAGCATAAAACTCGCCAAAATGCCACAAAACTCCTGACGGATCGTGAACAAAACATTCTTTTCCCCAATCAAGTTCTTTGACAGGTACAATTTTTACAGTTTCATATTTAGAAGGAAGTTCTAATTTTATTAATTCATCATAAAATTCTTGCACATTTTCTACTTCCATAAAAACCATTGTATTGTCTATCCAATCTTTTACGAAAGCATTTTGTAAATAAAATCCCAAACCATTGCTATCAAAATAACTCATACTAGAAGATAAAACACTTTCTTGAAATCCTAAATCATTATAAAAGTTTCGTGATATTTCATAGTTTTTTGCTCCTATGAATGGTCGTATTGATTTTGGTTTGTGGTTCATTTTTTGGTTTTTTTAATCTTTAATTCTATTTTTTAAATCCATTCCAGAATGTAAAATTCTAATTATTTCAATTTCATTTAAGTTTAAAATTCTATAGAATATTAGATGTTGACCAGATTTATATCCGAAAATTTCTTTTTTAATTTCAGTATAATTTTTTCCTAAATTTGTATTTTTTGATAACTCATTACAATCGTTTAATAATTAAAAATAATACTTATCAGCTTGACTTTCTGACCAAACTTCAAATATATAATCCCAAATCTTAGATAAATCTTCAATTGCTTTTTTGGTCAAAAAATAATTACACATTTCTTTTTTGTTCTTTTAAGAATTCAAGATGTTTTTTTGGATTAAAATCTTTTACAATTCCACTTTCAATTCCTTCATTTATTGCTTTTTTTAGGGCAATTATTTTATTTTCTTCTTCCTCTAACAATCTTAAACCAGCTCTAATAACTTCACTTGCATTTTTAAATCTGCCTTTTGAAACAGTATTATCTACAAAGCTTTCAAAATAATTTCCTAAAGAAACAGATGTATTTCGTCCCATAATTTTATATTTTTTGTAAAGTTACCAATATTAGGTAATTTAAAATTATTTTTATTAAATTTTTTTCTTTAAAAAAATCCGTCAAAAAACGGATTTAAAAATTTTAAGAAAAAGCAACTACTAATAATAAGTATAACGTCTTACTTTAGCAATATACTTCGCCAAGCGAATTACTTGATGACTGTAACCATATTCGTTATCATACCAAACATATAAAACTATATTTTTTCCATCGCCAGAAACTATTGTGGCGTTACTGTCATAAATTGCTGGCGCAGAAGTTCCTACAATGTCAGACGAAACCAATTCGTTATTTAAAGAATATTTTATTTGCTCAACAAGTTCACCTTCAAGAGCATAGTGTTTCATAATGGTATTTATTTCTTCAATGGAAGTAGCTTTAGAAACTTCTAAATTTAAAACTACAAGCGAGCCATTTGGAACAGGAACACGAATAGCATTAGAAGTTAATTTTCCAGCAAGACTTGGCAAAGCTTTGGCAACAGCACTTCCTGCGCCAGTTTCTGTAATTACCATATTCAATGCTGCAGCTCTTCCACGACGGTATTTTTTGTGCATATTGTCAACCAAATTTTGATCGTTGGTGTACGCGTGAATCGTTTCTAAATGTCCTTTTACAACGCCAAGTGAATCTTCTACAACTTTTAAAATAGGAGTAATGGCATTGGTTGTGCAAGATGCTGCCGAAAAAATAGATACTTCATCTGGATTAAATTCATCATGATTCACACCATAAACAATATTCGGAATTCCTTTTCCTGGCGCAGTTAATAATACTTTTTCAATTCCTTTAGAAACCAAATGGCGTTGCAAAGCTTCTTCGGTTGTAAAAGCACCAGTGTTGTCAATTACCAACGCATTTTCAATTCCGTAAGCGGTGTAATCTATTTCTTCTGGCGAATTTGCAGAAATAATATGAACTGTAGTTCCGTTGATTATCAAAGCTTTATTTTCAACATCAGCTGTAACTGAACCTTCAAAATCACCATGAATAGAATCGTAACGCAATAAAGATGCTCTTTTTTCTAATGTTGAAGCATCATTTTTATCACGAGTTACAATGGCACGAAGCCGAAGTTGTTGTCCTTTTCCTATTTTGCTCATCATTTCACGAGCCAATAATCTTCCAATTCTACCAAATCCGTAAAGAACTACATCTTTGGGTTCTATATTTTTAGACGATTTTGCATTTTTTAATTTATCAATTACAAAAGCTCTGGCATCGTGGTATTTATTGTCTTCAAGATGGTATTCGTAAGTTAGTTTTCCGATATCAATTCGCGATGGTGGTAAATCTAAATTTAAAATAGCGCGAGCAATTTCAACCGAATCGAAAACGTTTATTGGTTTTTGAACAAATTCGCCTGCATATTCGTGCAAGTTGATAATATCGCTAACGTTTCTATCAATTAATTGATTTCTAAAAAGTACTAATTCTATGGATTTGTCGTACCATAAATCGCTAATCATTTTGATAAACTCCACTCCAGCTTTGCGTCGGTCAGCTTGAAAGGATAGTTCTTTTTCGTATAAAGTGTTGTTATTCATTAGAGAGTTGGAGTTAATTTGCTTTAATTTTTGCAAAAGTAATCAACTATAACGTTTTCGTGAAATTATTTCTAACTTTTTTTAAGATTTGTTTAATAATTCAAATTCACACCAAATCCAATTCCCATATCACTATCATAATGAGTTCGAACACTTAAATTTCTTTTAATAATATATCTCAAATCTGCCATATATTCTTTATCTGTATTCCACATCAAACTCATTCGCAATCGTTTAGAAACCGGAATATCCATTCGTTCAAATTGTAATCTGAAATTTCCATCGGTAAAAACTTCGGCTTGCGCTTTGATTAACATTGGCATTGTATATTCTAAACCAGCGCTAAAAACAGAACGAATATCTTTGGTACTTTCTTGACCGAAAAGATTTTTTTCCACTTCGGCATCTTCCATTTTTCGGTAACGCCAATCGAATCCTATAAATGGCATCCACCATTGCATTTTTCCGAGATATCTTCCAATGTGTGTTTCAGTTTCATAACCGTGATGATTGTTATAACCCAAACGCCATTCGGTTCCAATGCTCCAACGTGTACTTCCAAACATTATCATTCCGTCATTTCCGTTGGTGGCAAAATCGTTTTCTGCCATAAAATGAAATTTTCGGTCTTCGCCAAATAATTTTCGCTGTGCCAATTTTGGATTTGTAATTAATGGATTTGCAGCTTGATTTTCATACGTAAAAACGCGTCCCATTCCAGCCATCATGTGATATAAAATGTGACAATGAAAAAACCAATCGCCTTCTGCATTGGCATTAAATTCGATTACATCAGTTTCCATTGGCATGATATCTATGATGTTTTTGAGTGGTGCATAATCGCCTTGACCATTCAAAACTCTAAAATCATGACCGTGTAAATGCATTGGATGACGCATCATTGAACCATTGTACAAGGTAATTCTAACATTTTCACCTTTTTTAATTAAGATTTTATCGGTTTCAGAAACTACTTTGTTGTCTAAACTCCAAACGTAACGATTCATATTTCCAGACAATTCAAATCGTAATTCCTTTACTGGTGCATCTTTTGGAAGATTGGTTTTGAAAGGCGATTTTAACATTGAATAATTTAAAGTTACAATATCTAGAAGTTCCTTGCTGTTGTATTGTTCTTCAGTCATTTGCATTTTGCCTATTGCAATTTGGTTTTTTTCTTTCACTTCGCCAGTAATCTCAGGATACATCACCACATTCATATCCATTTGATTGTAGGACATTTTCATTCCCATATCGTCCAAATCGCCATTCATTTTCATCATAGAATTCATCATTTTCATTCCTTCAAAATATTTTAATTTTGGAAGTGGCGAAGTCAATTGTTTAATTCCTTCTCCAATATATAATGATGCCGATTTGGTTCTATCTTCGGATGTTACCAAAAATTCGTAGGAAGTATTGTCTTCTGGAATTTCTACAATTACATCATAAGTTTCAGAAACGGCAATGAGCAATCTATCGACTTCAACAGGTTCAACATCGTTTCCATCGCTTGCTACCACAGTAATTTTTCCACCAGCATAAGTTAACCAAAAATAACTTGATGCGCCACCATTTGAAATTCGTAATCTAATTTTATCCTGACGGTTAAAACCGTCAGCTATAGATTCATTTTTTCCATTTATTAGAAATTTTTCGTAATAAATATCACTAACATCCATTGCGTTCATTCTTTTCCATTCGTTGGCAATTTTGGTTTTAAAATGTCCAGCTCGAATGGCTTCGGCGTAACTTTGTGTAGTTCCTTTTTTTATAGCAAACCAATCGGTTGCATTGTGTAACATTCTGTGAATATTGTTCGGATTTATATCACTCCATTCGCTTAAAATTACAGGAATCGTTGGTAAATCGTCAATGCCTTCGCGGAATTTTTCATCTTCTGGTTTTTTATTTAAAATCATCGAACCATACATTCCAATTTGCTCTTGTAAACCCGAATGGCTGTGATACCAATGCGTTCCATTTTGAATTATTGGAAAAGAATATTTGTGAGTTGTACCAGGTTCAATAGGCATTTGTGTTAAGTACGGAACACCATCTTCTTTGTTGGGCAACATCAATCCATGCCAATGCAATGAAGTGCTTTCTTTTAATTCGTTGTGGACATAAATTTCGGCAATATCACCTTCGGTAAAGGTTAAGGTTGGCATCGGAATTTGTCCGTTTACTGCAATGGCGCGTTTTGGTTTGTTGCCAACTGTTACAATTGTGTCGCGAACATATAAATCATAACGTATTGTTTTTGAAATAGTTTTGGGTTTTAATTTAGTTACAGAAACTGATTTTTTTATGGGTAAATCGGTAGTTTCTTTTTTAGTTTGAGGAACTTCTTTCTTGGTTTCAGAAATTACTTTTTTAGTTGTAATTGGTTTTTTTACAACTGCTTTTTTTGGGATTTTTGATTTTTCTTTGACCAAAGTCATTCCACAAATAGGACAATTCCCTGGTTTACTTAAATGAATTTGTGGATGCATTATACAAGTATAAAACGTTTGTTTTGAATTGTTTTGTGCTTCTACAAAATGATTAATTGAAAATAGAAATACTATAATTAATAATTTGAAATTCATTACATTATTTTTTTTGAAAGAAATTATCATCAATTTATTTAAAATAATTTTATAAAAATTGATGATAATTTTATAAAATAATAATTAATTCGGATTAACTTTTGAAATAAAATTTAGTTAAGTTTCACTACTTTTTTTTAACCAAATCCATTCCGCATTTAGGGCATTTACCTGGTTTATTGCTGGTGACTTCTGGGTGCATAGGACAACTATAATTCATAACTGCCATTTTTTTTGTTTTCTTAATTTCCATTTTTTTCATTTTATCGTTGCACATTTTTCCACTCATTTCCATACAATCTCCGTTTTTCATTTGCATTTTTGTACCATCTTTCATCATGCATTCGCCATTTTTCATTACAATTGTACCATTTTTCATAGTCATGTCTTTGTCCATTGACATGGTTTTACCATCTTTCATCACCATCATTTTACCATCTTTCATCATACAATGATCTTTCATCTTTGTAGTTTTCTTTTTAGTTTGAGCATTTGCATTAAGTGAAATTACCATTACAAACAGCATTAAAAACGCTACTGTTTTACTCGAAATTAATCTTAAATTTTTCATAATAAATGTATTTATTTTTCCACAGTTCCGCTGTTGATCGGTCTTCAGTCTTGCTGTTGCCCAATTTATAGTTGTCAAATTTTTAAATTTCGTAAACGCAAGGCATTTACAATTACAGAAACAGAGCTAAAGCTCATTGCCAAAGCCGCAATCATGGGCGAAAGCAATATTCCGAAAAACGGAAATAAAACGCCAGCAGCAATTGGAACTCCCAAAATATTATAGAAAAATGCAAAAAATAAATTTTGTTTAATGTTTCGCATTACAGCGTGACTTAATTTTTTTGCTTTTACAATGCCTTGTAAATCGCCTTTTACTAAAGTTATTTTTGCAGATTCTATTGCAACATCTGTTCCTGTTCCCATTGCGATGCCAATATCGGCTTGCGCCAAAGCTGGTGCATCATTTATTCCATCGCCAGCCATTGCTATAATTTTGCCTTGTGCTTGTAATTTTTTTATTTCATTTAGTTTATCTTCTGGTAATGCACTAGCAATAAATGAACTCAATCCAAGCTCTGCGGCTACAGATTTTGCAGTGTTTTCATTGTCGCCAGTAATCATCACAACTTCAACACCTTGGCGCACTAATTCTTTAATGGCTTCTTTACTTGTTTCTTTTATTTTGTCTGTGATGGCTATAAAACCAACTCCAACGCCATCAATAGCAATATAAGAAACCGTTTTTCCCAATTTTTGTTCGGCAATTATTTTGTTTTCTAAATCATCAGAAACAGTTGCTTTTACTTGTTCCATTAGTTTTTTATTTCCTAATGCTACTTTTTTATTGGTTACAGTTCCAACAACTCCTTTTCCTCCAACAGCTTCAAAATCTTTAACTTCTATTAATGAAAAGGTTTTTGTTTTAGCAAAATTTACGACAGCTTGCGCCAATGGATGTTCACTATATTGATTTAAAGAAGCGATGTTTTGCAATAAATTATCTTCTTCATTATTAACCGAATATATTTTTTCAACGGATGGTTTTCCTTCGGTAATTGTTCCTGTTTTATCTGTAATTAAAACATTTACTTTATTCATATTTTCTAAAGCTTCGGCATTTTTTATTAAAACACCCAATTGCGCACCTTTTCCAACGCCAACCATTACCGACATTGGTGTTGCCAAACCCAAAGCACAAGGACAAGCAATAATTAAAACGGCAATGGCATTTATAAATCCGTAAACTAATGCTGGTTCTGGTCCAAATTTTGCCCAAACAAAAAAGGTAATTACCGAAATAATGACTACAATTGGAACAAAATATTTGGCAATACTATCGGCAAGTTTTTGAATTGGTGCTTTCGATCTGCTAGCATCGTTTACCATTTTTACAATTTGCGAAAGCAAAGTTTCCGATCCTACTTTTTCGGCAATCATTACAAACGATTTGTTTCCGTTTATGGTTCCAGCAATCACATTATCATCCATTTTTTTGTCAACAGGAATGGGTTCTCCAGTTATCATTGCTTCGTCAATACTGCTTTCTCCATCGGTTATTTTTCCGTCAACCGGAATTTTATCTCCTGGTTTTACTCGCAATAAATCGCCTTTTTTGATATCGTGAATAGATATTATTTTGTCCTTTCCATCAATAACTAAAGTGGCTTCGGTTGGCGCCAATTTTAATAATTCTTTAATTGCACCACTGGTTTGGCTGTGTGCTCTGGCTTCTAATAATTGTCCTAATAATACCAAAGTCAAAATTACAGTTGTGGCTTCAAAGTAGAGTGAAACAGAACCATTATGATTTTTAAATTCTGTTGGAAAATGCGTTGGAAAAAATAATCCGACTAAACTAAAAATGAAAGCAATACCAGCACCGATTCCGATAAGGGTAAACATATTTAAATTCCAAGTAATTATGGATTTATAGGCACGAACAAAGAACATCCAACACGCATAAAACACTACAGGAAGTGATAAAAAAAGTTGAACCCAATTGGAATAAATTGCCGGAAGTATTTTGTGCAATGGATTATTTGGTATCATTTCCATCATTGCAATAATAAAAATAGGAACTGTAAAAGCAGTAGCTATTTTCATTTTAAACAATAAATCTTTATATGTTTTCTGTTCTTCGGAATCGCTAGGATTCATTGGTACTAAATCCATTCCGCATATCGGACATGAGCCAGAATGGTCTTGGATAATTTCTGGATGCATTGGGCACGTAAACAACGTTTTGGTATTATTTAGTTCGTGTACTTTTTCTAAAGCCATACCGCAAACTGGGCAATCTCCAGCTTTGTCATAGTTTTTGTCGCCTTCGCAATGCATTGGGCAATGGTACTTTACGTCTAAATTGTTATCTAAAGAAAGTGCAGTTTTATCGTTTTTGGGTTCTGAATTTGAAGATTTCTTTTTAGAATTTTCTACAATTTTTTCATTGTAATCGGTAATCTGATAGTTGCCAATCGCTGAAAGTACTTCTTGGAATTTAGCAGTTGGAATGTGTTTTTCCATTGTAATTGTTGCACTGTTTGTTTCCAAAAAAACGCTTGCTTCAATATCTTCAATGGTGTTTAAAGCTTTTTCAACTTTAGACTTGCAACCATTACAACTCATTCCGGTAATTGTATATTTATGTGGCATTGGTTTATAGAATTAAAATCAACTTCACAAGTAAGTATTGTAAAGTTGATTTATTGATTAAGCGAGATAAAAAAACTTATTCAGCTACATTTTCTGCAACTTCTTCTGTTAAAGGCATTCCACATTTAGAACATTTGTCGTTCAATTTTCCTTGAACTTCTGGATGCATTGGGCAAGCATACATTTTTTCTGCCATCATTTTTTTAGAAGAACCATCGTTCATCATTGTCGAATCGTTTTCCATCATTTCTGAATTAGTTGTTATTTCTGAATTAGTTGTTGTGACTTCTTTAGTTTTTTGGGTACACGAAAACAATGTAAAAATGCTAATTGTAGCAATTAAAAATACTTTTTTCATTTTGATAATTTTTAAATTGATTATTTATAGTAATGTTACAAATTATTATTATTTAACTAGTTACATTAATTTTAATTATAGTTATATAATTCACTGCTATAACTATTTAATTATTACTATAGGTTTCCTATAATAAAGTATCATTGATCTAAAATATGGGTTGTTTATCGTTTTGTGTTTTTTGAAAGTTCAAACACTTTCAATTTTGCACAATTACATCTCTATGATATAATAAATTAGTTTGTTTTTAGTATCTGCCAAAGCGAAAAAAAACTATTAGAAATTAAAAAGAAATCTAATTGTTGAAAAATGTTATGAGAAGAATCTTTATTTTCAACTCTAAAATAAAATCACATAATTAATTATTACTAGTTAATGATTTAACTTTTTAAAATAAGAGAATAAAAAAACCATCCAGTATTAATATTTTGGATGGTTTAAAACTTTCTGATATTTAATTTATTATATAATAATTCGCATTACTTGACCATTTTTAGTCATTAATTGAACACTTGTTCCTTGATTTTCATCTTTACTCTCAATTATTCTTGAAACTGTTTCTATATCTATTGCTTTTTCACCATCAATATTTAGAATTACACTTCCTTCAAGTTCGTCTTTATAAGGTTGTAATCTTTCGTTGGTAACTTCTTTAATTTTTACACCATAGTCAATCCTGAAATTTTTCTTATCAGAAGCTGAAATATTTTCTAATTCCAATCCTTTAAAATCGGTGTTAACAATGTCGTTTTTAGTTAATATTACTGGAACAACTTTTGTTTCTCCATCTCTTGTAAAAGTTACATTTATTTTGTCATTTGGACGTTTCGTATTAATAAATCCGGATAATTCGGAAAAGGTTGAAATTTTTTGATTGTCTAATTTTTTAATAATATCGCCTTTTTTTAATCCGGCTTTTTCAGCACCAGAATTTTTATTAACTTTATTTATATAAAAACCTTCACTATCTTTTATTCCTAACTCTTTGGATGCATTACCTGTCAATTCACCACCTTCAACACCAAGAATTCCTCTTTGAACATTTCCAAATTCCATAATATCTTCTATGATTTTTCTAGTGATATTACTTGGAACAGCAAACGAATAACCAACATAAGAACCAGTTTGAGATGAAATCATAGTATTAATTCCAATCAATTCACCTCGAGTATTTACTAATGCTCCACCAGAATTTCCAGGATTTACAGCAGCATCTGTTTGAATAAACGATTGAATTCCTTTTGTATCAAGATTTCTAGCTTTGGCAGAAACAATTCCTGCAGTAACAGTTGAAGTTAAATTATATGGATTTCCAACAGCCAAAACCCATTCGCCAACTTTTACTTGATCAGAATCGGCAAATGTTGAATACTGTAATTTTTTATCGGCATCAATTTTCAACAAAGCAATATCCATCTTAGAATCGGTTCCAATTAACCTTGCTTTGTAAACTTTGTTGTTGTTTAAAGTAACTTCTAGTTCTTTGGCATCCTTGATTACATGGTTGTTTGTAACAATATAACCATCTTCAGAAATTATTACTCCAGAACCAGTTCCAATTTGTTCTTGTTGTTGTCCGCCACCACGAGAACCATAGAAAAATTCCATAATTGGATTGTATACCGTTCTTGTAGAAACATTTTTTACGTGTACAACTGTGTGAACTGCATTTTCGGCAGCCGATGTAAAATCAATATTTTCTGCACCTAAACCAACTGTTTTGTTATAAGAATTTGGTGCTTGGGTAACAATTGAATTACCATTTAAATCTTTTTCAATAAATAATTTATAAGCGCCAAGTGTCATTGTACCGCTTAGTAAAGAAACTAAAAATAAACTCGATACTCTTTTCATAATATAAAATTGTTTTAAATAATATAACATCAAAATTAGTGTTTTATTATTTTTAAAAAAATGCTTTAACGCTCGTTTAACAATCTTTAACTTATCATTAATATTTGTAACTTTGCGAAGCACGAAGCAATCTCAATAAAATTTATTATATTTAATTTAAACGTGAAACTCAAATTTTACAAATATCAAGGAACTGGAAACGACTTTGTGATGATTGATAATCGTCTTGATGTTTTTCCTAAAGAAAATATTGAACTTATTGAAAAACTCTGCAATAGACGTTTTGGTGTTGGAGCTGACGGATTAATTTTATTAGAAAATCATATTGAATTTGATTTTAAAATGGTTTATTATAACTCTGATGGAAATGAAAGCTCAATGTGCGGCAATGGCGGAAGATGTTTGGTTGCTTTTGCAAAAAGTTTAAATATTATTTCAACTAAAGCAGTTTTTATTGCAACTGATGGTTTGCATCACGCAACAATTTTAGAAAATAAAAATGTATCCTTGCAAATGAAAGATGTTGATGATGTAAAAATAGAAAGTGATTATGTTTTCTTAAATACTGGTTCGCCACATCATGTTACATTAATTGAAGATTTAGAAAATTATGATGTAAAAACTAATGGAGCTAAAATTAGAAATTCAGATTTGTATGGAAAA
>NZ_JAYVFH010000218.1:0-6782 GCF_043773265.1 Flavobacterium sp.
TGACGGATTCCTCTGTAACATCCAATATCCATTAGACGTTTGATGTGTAGTGAAACTTCTGAACGAAGTTCCCCTTCAATTTTGTAATATGATACTGCATCACGGATTGCTCCGATTTCGTCATCATTCCAATCTTGAACTTTTGTATCCTGGCTTACTTGAGCTTTTTCTAAAATCTCAATAGCTCTACTTTTTCCTAATCCGAAGATATAGGTTAGTGCAATAACACCTCTCTTATTTTTCGGGATATCTACCCCTGCAATTCTTGCCATAACTATCCTTGTCTTTGTTTAAATCTAGGATTCTTTTTGTTAATAACGTATAATCTTCCTTTTCTTCGCACAATTTTACATTCTGCGCTTCTTTTTTTAACTGATGTTCTTACTTTCATTTTGAATATCTTTAGTATCTATAAGTAATTCTTGCTTTTGACAAATCGTAAGGACTCATTTCTAGTTTTACTTTGTCACCAGGTAACAATTTAATATAATGCATACGCATTTTTCCAGAAATGTGTGCAATAACTATATGCCCATTTTCTAATTCAACACGAAACATTGCATTTGATAATGCTTCAATTATTGATCCGTCTTGTTCTATTGCTGATTGTTTTGCCATAAAAATTAAGCTACTGCTTTTCTATTTTTACCACTTTTCATTAAACCATCATATTCTCTATTCAATAAATAAGTATTTATTTGTTGAATAGTATCAATTGCAACTCCTACCATAATTATCAAAGAAGTTCCGCCATAAAACATTGCCCATGATTGTTGAACACCAAAACTTACCACTAATGCTGGGAACACAGCTATTAAAGCAAGGAATAGCGCTCCTGGAAACGTTATTAATGACATTATTTTATCTAAAAAATCACCAGTTTCAATTCCTGGCTTTACACCTGGAATAAATCCACCACTTCTTTTTAAATCGTCTGCCATTTTATTTGTAGGAACTGTAATTGCTGTGTAAAAGAATGTAAAAATAATGATTAATGAAGCAAAAACTAAATTATACCAAAACCCAAACATATCGCTAAAAGTTGTTGCAATGCTTTTAGAAGCATCAGAATCTGAGATTCCAGCCAAAGCTGCAGGAATAAACATAATTGCTTGAGCAAAAATGATTGGCATTACACCTGCTGCATTAAGTTTTAATGGAATCCATTGTCTATTACCTCCCAACATATCTTGCTCAAAATCACCAGCAGTAGTTCTTCTAGCATACTGTACTGGTATTTTTCTTATTGCCATAACTAATAATACACAAGCAATAATAACTAACATCCAAACAATAATTTCTATGACTAAAAGCATTAATCCACCATTATTATTTGTCACTCTAGAAGTAAACTCTTGCATAAAAGCTTGAGGTAGTCTTGCTAAAATTCCAACCATAATTAGTAATGATATACCATTTCCTATTCCTTTATCAGTAATTTTTTCACCCAACCACATTGCAAAAATTGTACCTGTCGTTAAAATCAAAACTGATGAAAACAGAAATGAAAATGAATCAAACCCTAATAAAAAAGCACTGCTTGGTAAAGTTCTATATAGATTATATATATAACCTGGACCTTGTAATAATGTAATACCGATTGTTAACCAACGTGTTATTTGATTAATCTTTTTTCTACCACTTTCTCCGTCTTTTTGCAATTTTTGTAAATAAGGAATAGCAATTCCCATTAATTGAACTACAATAGAAGCAGAAATATAAGGCATAATACCTAATGCAAAAACAGAAGCTTTAGAGAATGAACCTCCAGTAAACATATCAAGAATAGATCCTATTCCATCTTTAGTTTGTCCTTGCAATCCACCTAATTGAGTAGCATCTATTCCTGGTAAAGTCACTTGAGCGCCAAAGCGATAAATAACAAGTAACCCCAAAGTCCAAAGAATTCTATTCTTTAACTCATCGATTTTCCATATATTTCTAAACGAATCAATAAAATTCTTCATAAAATCAGAATATTATAATGTTATTACTTCACCACCTGCTGCTTCTATAGCAGCTTTTGCAGTGGCAGTAAATTTATGAGCAGATACTTTTAATTTAGCTTTCAATTCACCTCTACCTAAAATCTTCACTAATTCAGATTTTGTAGCTAAACGGTTTTCAACTAATACTGAAAAATCAACAGTATCTGTTACAATTCCGTTATCAACTAATGCTTGTAAAGTGTCAAGATTTACACCTTGATGCTCAATTCTATTAATGTTGGTAAAACCAAACTTAGGCACACGTCTTTGAAGAGGCATTTGACCACCTTCAAAACCAATTTTTTTAGAATAACCGGAGCGAGATTTGGCTCCTTTGTGACCTCTTGCAGAAGTACCACCTTTTCCAGAACCTTCTCCTCTACCTAATCTTTTATTTTGATTATGTGTTGAACCTTCAGCAGGTTGTAAGTTACTTAAATTCATAACTATAATTGTTATTTAACTTCCTCAACGGAAACTAAGTGTTTAACTTTATTTATCATTCCAAGGATAGTTGGATTTGAATCATGCTCCACAACCTGTCCCATTTTACGAAGACCCAAAGCTTCTAATCCTCTTTTTTGAGTAAGTGGACAATTGATTTTGCTTCTAACTTGTTTTACTAATAATTTAGCCATATTTTCCTTGAATTAACCTTTAAAAACTTTCTCTAAAGAAACACCTCTTTGTTTTGCAACAGTGTAAGCGCTTCTCATTTGTAGTAATGCATCAAAAGTAGCTTTAACCACGTTGTGTGGATTAGAGGAACCTTGAGATTTTGATAATACGTCATGAATTCCAACTGATTCAAGAACTGAACGAACAGCTCCACCAGCAATAACTCCTGTACCGTGAGATGCAGGCATTAAAAATACACGAGCTCCACCAAATTTACCTTTTTGTTCGTGAGGAACAGATTGACCACTTAAAGGAATTCTAACTAAATTTTTCTTTGCATCTTCAACTGCTTTAGCAATTGCTTCAGAAACATCTTTAGATTTTCCTAATCCGTGACCAACTACACCATTTTCATCACCTACAACAACAATAGCAGAAAAACCGAAAGCCCTACCACCTTTTGTTACTTTGGTAACACGATTAACACTTACCAAACGATCCTTTAATTCAAGTCCACTTGGTTTTACTAACTCTACATTCTTGTATTTATTAGACATAATATATTAGAATTTAAGTCCAGCTGCTCTTGCGCCTTCTGCTAATGATTTAATACGACCGTGATATAAATAACCTCCTCTATCGAAAGTTATAGTATCTATACCGGCTTTCAACGCTTTTTCTGCAACAAGCTTTCCAACAATTGTTGCAACTTCAACGTTTGTTCCTTTAGAAACCACTTCTTTATCTCTTGATGAAGTAGCTAATAAAGTAACACCATTTACATCGTCTATGAGTTGAGCATAGATTTCTTTATTACTTCTGAATACAGAAAGTCTTGGTCTAGCAGCTGTACCGCTAACAATCTTTCTTATTCTATACTGGATTCTCTGTCTTCTTTCAGATTTTGTTAATGACATAATCTATATTTTTACGCTGATTTACCAGCTTTTCTTCTTAATACTTCACCTACAAATTTCACACCTTTTCCTTTATAAGGTTCTGGTTTACGGAAACCTCTAATTTTAGCTGCAATTTGACCTAAAAGTTGTTTGTCAAAAGAGGTTAATTTAACTATTGGATTTTTACCTTTTTCTGAAATTGTTTCTAAAATAACTTCAGAAGCAACTTCTAAAACTATATTATGAGAAAAACCTAATGCTAAATCAAGTTTTTGACCTTGATTTGAAGCTCTATATCCCACACCAACAAGTTCTAATTCTTTTGTAAAACCAGTAGATACTCCAACAATCATATTATTGATTAATGATCTGTATAAACCGTGTTTAGCTCTATGATCTTTATGGTCTGAATATCTTTCTACCAATACTTGACCATCTTCAACTTTAACTGTAACGTCCGAAAACTCTTGTGTTAGTTGACCTAATTTTCCTTTTACTGTAACCATTGCATCTGTAACATCAACAGTTACTCCGCCTGGAACTACAATTGGATTTTTTCCTATTCTTGACATCGTTTAGTATTTTTAAATTAGTATACGTAACAAATTACTTCACCACCAACATTTAATTGCTTAGCTTGTTTTCCTGTCATCAATCCTTTAGATGTAGAAACAATAGCAATACCTAAACCATTTAAGATTCTTGGCAATTTAGAAGCACCTGCATACTTACGTAGACCTGGTTTACTAATTCTTTGAATATCCTTAATTACTGGCTCTTTAGTATCTTTATCATACTTTAAAGCAATTTTGATTGAACCCTGAACAGAGTTGTCCTCAAATTTGTAACTTAAGATATATCCTTGATCGAATAAAATCTTTGTGATTTCTTTTTTAAGATTAGATGCTGGGATTTCAACCACTTTGTGGTTAGCCCTTACTGCATTTCTAACTCTCGTAAGATAATCTGCAATTGGATCTGTATACATATGTATAGATTTGCGGTTTTGGTTTTCAATAAAACTATTTCTATCGAACCTTAAACCAATTAAAAATTATTTTTACCAACTAGCTTTTTTTATACCTGGAATTAATCCTTGGTTAGCCATTTCACGAAATGTTACACGAGAAAGTCCAAATTGACGCATATATCCTCTTGGTCTTCCAGTTAATTTACAACGATTATGTAAACGAACAGGAGAAGCATTTTTTGGTAATTTTTGTAAACCTACATAGTCTCCAGCATCTAATAATGCTTTTCTCTTTTCAGCATACTTTGCTACCGTTTTTTCTCTTTTAACCTCTCGGGCTTTCATTGATTCTTTAGCCATATCTTAATTCTTTTTAAAAGGTAAACCTAATTCTGCTAATAGTGATTTTGCTTCTTTATCAGTTTCTGCTGAAGTTACAAATGTAATGTCCATACCTGATATTTTGTTTACTTTGTCAATATCAATTTCTGGGAAAATGATTTGTTCCAAAACACCAAGGTTATAATTGCCTCTTCCGTCGAATCCAGTTGCTTTAATTCCGCCAAAATCTCTTACACGAGGTAAAGCTGAAGTTATAAGTCTATCTAAAAACTCATACATTCTTTCTCCACGCAAAGTAACTTTAGCACCAATCGGCATTCCTTTTCTTAGTTTGAATGATGCAACATCTTTTTTAGAAATTGTAGCTAAAGCTTTTTGCCCTGTAATTTTTGTCAATTCATCTACAGCGTAGTCAACTAACTTTTTATCAGAAACAGCAGAACCAACTCCACGGCTTAAAACAATTTTTTCAAGTTTAGGAACTTGCATTACATTTTTGTAACCGAACTCTTCTCTAAGCGCAGGAATAATCCTGCTCTTATATTCTTCTTTTAGTCTAGGTATATATGCCATAACTATAGTACTTGATTAGATTTTTTTGAAAATCTCACTTTCTTATCACCTTCTATTCTTGTTCCTGTTTTTGTAGCTTCTTTAGATTTAGGATCTATCAAAGACAAGTTTGAAATATGAATAGGAGCTTCTTTCTTTACGATTCCTCCTTGAGGATTTTTAGCACTTGGTTTTGTATGTTTTGAAACCATATTAGCGCCTTCAACAATCGCTTTATTATTTTCTCGGCTCACTTTAAGAACTTTACCTTCAGTGCCTTTATGGTCACCAGATATAATCCTTACTATGTCACCTGATTTTATTTTTAACTTTGTCATCATTAATCGAATTAAAGCACTTCTGGTGCTAATGATACAATTTTCATGAATTGTTTTTCACGAAGTTCTCTGGCAACTGGACCAAAAACACGAGTTCCTCTCATTTCTCCAGCAGCATTTAACAATACGCAAGCGTTATCGTCAAATCTGATATAAGATCCATCAGCTCTTCTCACTTCTTTTTTGGTACGTACAACAACTGCAGTTGAAACAGCACCCTTCTTAACGTTACCGTTAGGCGTTGCATCTTTAATTGATACTACAATTTTATCTCCAACAGAGGCATAACGACGTTTCGTTCCTCCTAAAACACGTATAGTCAAAACTTCTTTTGCTCCTGTGTTATCTGCGACTTTTAGTCTTGATTCTTGTTGTACCATAATTACTTCGCTCTTTCAATGATTTCAACTAATCTCCAACATTTAGTTTTACTTAAAGGTCTTGTTTCCATGATCTTTACAGTATCTCCAATGTTACAGTCATTTTTTTCGTCGTGTGCATGATACTTTTTAGTTTTCAACACGAACTTACCGTATAAAGGGTGTTTTACTCTTCTAGTTTCAGAAACAACAATGGATTTTTCCATTTTGTTGCTAGTAACTACACCTACTCTTTCTTTTCTTAAATTTCTTTTTTCCATCTTTCAGCAGATTACAATTATTGTAACTCTCTTTTGCTTAATTCAGTTGCCAATCTTGCTACCGATCTTCTCATTGTTTTAATCTGAAGAGGGTTTTGAATTGGTGAAATAGCGTGAGCCGTTTTTAATTCAGCATATGTTTTCTTTACTTCACTAAGTTTAACTTGTAACTCAGCTGTAGATAGACTAATAATTTCTGATTGTTTCATAATATATTTAGATTATGCTTCGAAATCTCTAGCAACAACAAACTTAGTTTTAACTGGAAGTTTTTGTGCAGCTAAGCGTAAAGCTTCTTTAGCAACTGACAAAGGTACACCTCCAACTTCAAACATAATTTTTCCGGGTTTAACAACGGCAGCCCAATATTCAACGGCACCTTTACCTTTACCCATACGTACCTCAAGAGGTTTCTTTGTTATTGGTTTGTCAGGA
>NZ_JAYVFH010000219.1:0-7512 GCF_043773265.1 Flavobacterium sp.
CATTTTATTTCTTTTCTTTTTTAGATATTAAAACTGTTCCAATCATTGCTACTAATAATAATATCGATGCATATTCAAACGGAACCATATATTCGTTTAATAATACTTTCCCCAATTTTTTTATTGACTGATAGTCTTCTCCTGTAGTATCATATTCTCCAATAATTGTTTTGGAATTAATGAAAACAGCTATTAAAACTATGCTCAATAAACAAAAAACAACAATGGCACCAAGTCGAGTTATTCTTGGTTTATGAACTTCGTCTTCCTTGTTTAAATTCATCAACATTATAGTAAACAGGAATAAAATCATTATTGCTCCTGAATAAACAATGATATGAACTATTGCTAAAAACTGTGCGTTAAACAATAAATAATGTGCAGCAATAGAGAAGAAACATAGTACTAGATAAATAGCACTATGAATTGGGTTTTTACTATAAATTGTCAAAAATGCAGTAGACAAAGTTATAGCAGATAAAATATAAAATATTATAAGTACTGTTGACATAGTTAGTTAAGGGTTTTTGTATTTGCCATAGCCATTTCTAGTGGCATTACTAATTTATCTTTTCCAAAAATAAAATCTTCTCTTTCATAACTAGAAGGCACTAATTCTTTAGAAATTGTTAAATAAATTGCGTCTTTTGGACATGCTTCTTCACATAATCCACAAAAAATACAACGAAGCATGTTTATTTCATATATTGATGCATATTTTTCTTCTCTATACAAATGTTCTTCTCCTGGTTTTCGTTCTTCGGCTTTCATTGTTATTGCTTCTGCAGGACAAGAAAGAGCACATAATCCGCAAGCAGTACAGTTTTCACGGCCTTGTTCATCTCGTTTCAACATGTGTTGACCTCGATAAACAGGGCTAAACTCTCTTACTTGCTCTGGATAATGAATAGTTGCTTTTTTTCTAAAAAAGTGTTTAAG
Source organism: Flavobacterium sp. (assembly GCF_043773265.1). Taxonomy (GTDB): domain Bacteria; phylum Bacteroidota; class Bacteroidia; order Flavobacteriales; family Flavobacteriaceae; genus Flavobacterium. The sequence goes on from NZ_JAYVFH010000219.1 coordinate 940, forward strand.
GGTAATCCATAAACCTTTAAAAATAGCAATCAGGTACATTCTTTCTAAAAAAGTCATTTCCTTATTGGAAACTTGTATCTTTTTGCCTGATAATGATATACTTTGTATTGATGCTGACATAATTTTGTTACTTATTTAAAAGCTAAAATGCAAATTCCGGTAATGATAATATTTATAATAGAAAGCGGAATTAATATCTTCCATCCTAAATTCATTAATTGATCGTATCTAAATCTTGGTATTGTCCATCTTATCCACATAAAGAAAAAGATGAAAAAACATAGTTTTATAAACAAAACAAAAATTCCAATCACGTTTCCAATATTTACACCCCAATGTTCAATTACCCAACTCATTCCAGGATAATTGTATCCGCCAAAAAATAAAACAGCAATAATTGTTGATGAAATGAACATATTGGCATATTCAGCAAATAAATAAAAACCCATTTTCATAGATGAATATTCAGTGTGATAACCACCAATTAATTCGCTTTCACATTCGGCTAAATCGAAAGGTGTTCTATTAGTTTCTGCAAAAGCACAAATTAAAAATATTAAAAACGATAAAGGTTGATAAAATACATTCCAATTCATTCCTGATTGTTGAATAGAAATTTCTTTTAAACTTAATGTTCCTGTCATCATTAGCAACGCAATTACAGATAATCCCATGGCAACTTCATAAGAAACCATTTGAGACGCTGCACGAACTGCACCCATTAGTGAAAACTTATTATTGAAGCCCAACCGCCAATCATAATTCCGTAAACTCCCAAAGAAACTACTGCAAAAATGTATAACAATGCACTATCAGTATCTGTTGCTTGAAGAATTACATCTCTACCAAAGATATGCAATTTATCACCCCAAGGAATAACTGCACTTGTCATTAATGCGGTTATCATTGCAATTGCTGGTCCAACAAAAAATAAAAATCTGTTTTTGGTATTTGGTTCAAATTCTTCTTTGGCAAATAATTTCATTCCGTCTGCAAGTGGTTGCAATAATCCACCCCAACCTGCACGGTTTGGACCAACTCTATCTTGTAAAAACGCTGCGACTTTGCGTTCTGCCCAAGTAGAATACATTGCCATTATCATCGTGAAAGCAAAAATCACAATAATAAAGATACTTTTTTCAATGATAAAAGCTTTATCCATTTTTCTTACTGTCTATTAAGTTGCCATCAATTTTTTCATTATAATCAATTTCTGCCATACTTATTTTTTTATTGTCAATATCTCTTCCTTGAAGGATTCCTTTTTCGGTGTTGATTATAACTTTATCTGTTTTTCCGTAATATTTATTTTGATTTATTACAGAATCTTTTTCAAATTTTCTTGGACCTTCAATTGTCCAATCGGCTACTTCTTTATGGTCAAATCTACAACCGTTGCATATAAATTCTTCTACTTCGTGGTATTCATCTTTTCTTCCTGTAACTCTTTGAATTTCGCCACCAAACATCCAAACGGTTGTTTTTCCACAACATTTATCACAATTTCTATGTGCATTGAATGGTTTATTGAACCAAACTCTAGATTTAAATCTAAATGTTTTATCTGTTAATGCTCCAACAGGACAAACGTCTATCATATTTCCAGAGAATTCATTATCTACAGCTTTAGAAATACAAGTTGAAATATTTGAATGATCGCCTCTATCCATTACTCCGTGAACTCTATTGTCTGTAAGTTGATCTGCAACCATTACACAACGGTAGCACAAAATGCAACGGTTCATGTGCAACTGAATATTCTCGCCAATATTTTCTGGCTCAAAAGTACGTTTTTCTTCTATAAATCTAGTTTCAGATTTTCCGTGCTCAAAACTTAAATTTTGCAAATCACATTCGCCAGCTTGATCACAAACTGGGCAATCTAATGGATGATTTATTAATAGAAATTCGGTTACCGATTTTCTTGCTTCTTGAACTCTGTCTGATGATTTACTGTTTACTTCCATTCCGTCCATACATCCTGTTACACACGATGCCATTAACTTTGGCATTGGTCTTGGATCTGCTTCGCTACCTTTGGCAACTTCTACTAAACAGCAACGGCATTTTCCGCCACTACCTTTTAACTTAGAATAATAGCACATTGCTGGTGGCACAACATCGCCACCAATCATTCTTGCGGCTTGCAAAATGGTTGTTCCTGGTTCTACTTCTATTGACTGTCCGTCTATTGTTACTTTCATAATACCAATATATAATCCCTACGGATTTTTTTTTTAAATATTTGACTTAATTAAAGTCTTTATTTTATGTAATCATTATAATTAACTAGCCCAGATTGTAGAGAAAATCCTTTTTTTCTTTCAAAAAAAGATTGAAACGGAAAGCTGGAAAATGGTTTGTAAAAATGCCCAAGCCATTCGCTTCTAATTATACTAATTGATTTCCAACTAAATGCTTCACTTTTTCAAATGGTTCTGCCACAAAATGATCTCTATTTTTTACTTTTTCTGGAAAACGAATGTGGTATTCAAACTCATCTTTAAAATGACGAATCGCAGCTGCAACTGGCCAAGCCGCAGCATCGCCAAGCGGACAAATTGTGTTTCCTTCAATTTTACTTTGAATACTCCAGAGCAGTTCTATATCTTCTTCGCGACCGTGACCGTTTTCTATTCGGTGTAATACTTTTTCTAACCAACCTGTTCCTTCGCGGCAAGGCGAACATTGTCCGCAACTTTCGTGGTGGTAAAATCTTGAAAAATTCCAAGTGTTTCTAACGATGCAAGCGGTATCATTGTAAACTATAAATCCGCCAGAACCTAACATTGATCCTGTTGCGAAACCTCCATCTGATAGTGATTCGTATGACATTAATCGGTCTTCGCCAGCAGCAGTTTTATAAATTAAATTGGCTGGTAAAATGGGTACAGAACTTCCTCCAGGTACAAATGCTTTTAAAGGTCTGTCGGATGACATTCCGCCAAGGTATTCATCTGAATTCATAAATTCGTAAACGGTCATTCCCATTTCTATTTCGTAAACTCCTGGATTTTTAATGTGTCCTGAGGCAGAAATTAATTTGGTTCCAGTAGAACGACCGATTCCTATTGCAGCATAATCAGCTCCAGAATTGTTTACAATCCAAGGTACAGCTGCAATTGTTTCTACGTTATTTACTACGGTTGGATTTGCCCAAAGTCCAGAAACTGCTGGAAATGGTGGTTTTATTCTTGGGTTTCCGCGTTTTCCTTCTAAACTTTCTATAAGTGCAGTTTCTTCTCCACAAATATATGCTCCAGCTCCAATTTGAACATAAAGTTCTAAATCGAAACCAGATCCTAAAATATTTTTTCCTAAGAAACCTGCGGCTTTAGCTTCGGCAATGGCGCGTTCTAAAATTTTGTAAATCCACATATATTCTCCACGAATGTAGATGTAAGATAAATTTGCTCCAAGTGCGTAACTTGAGGTTATCATACCTTCGATTAATAGGTGAGGAATGAATTCCATTAAATACCTGTCTTTGAAAGTTCCTGGTTCAGATTCGTCTGCATTGCAGACTAAATGACGAGGTTTACCTGATTTTTTATCAATAAAACTCCATTTCATTCCTGCAGGAAATCCTGCACCACCACGACCACGAAGTCCAGAAGTTTTCACTTCTTCTACAACTTCATCTGGTGTTAAGGTTTTTATCGCTTTTTCTACAGATGCATATCCGCCTTCGCGACGATATACTTCGTAAGTTTTAATTCCTGGAACGTTTATTTTGTCTAATAATATTTTTTTGGACATCTTATTTTTCTAATAAGTTGATTTTATTATCTCTACAATCAGCAATTAACTGATCTATTTTTTCTTCGTTTAAATGCTCTTGATAAAAATCTCCAAGTTGCATCATTGGTGCGTAACCACAAGCGCCAAGACATTCTACGCCACGAACTTCAAACATTCCGTCTGGTGTTGGTTCTCCAACTTTTACACCTAATTTATTGCAAGTGTAATCCATTAAATTTTCAACTCCATTAAGACAACATGGTGATGTTTGGCAAAATTCAAACATATATTTTCCAATTGGTCGTTGGTTATACATTGTATAAAACGAAACCACTTCATAAACTTCAATTGGTTTTATGTTTAAAATTTCGGCAACTTTATCTTGCAATTCAAAGCTTAACCAATGATCGTGAGCATCTTGAACCTCGTGTAAAACTGGTAATAATGCCGATTTTATTTTATCTGCTGGATAATGACTGATTAACTCATTAATGCGAGTCATTAATGCTTCAGTTATATTTATCTCTTGTTTATATTGTGTTCTTTCCATTTTTATTTCTTTTGCCACAATGGCACTAAGTCACAAAGGTTTTTTAATTTTTATGTATTATGTAAATTTTATACTGTACTTAATTTTACATTATTATCACTTACATTTTTTTTAATTTACATTATAGTTTTATTAAGCGTCAAGTTCTCCTGCAATTACATTTAAACTTGATAATATTACTATTGCATCTGATAACATTCCGCCTTTAATCATTTCTGTATATGCTTGATAGTAAATGAAGCAAGGTCTTCTAAAGTGTAAACGATATGGAGTTCTACTTCCGTCAGTTACGAGATAAAATCCTAATTCACCGTTTCCGCCTTCAACAGGATGATAGATTTCTGCTACTGGAACTGGAATTTCACCCATCACAATTTTGAAGTGATAAATTAAGCTTTCCATGTTGTTGTATACATCTTCTTTTGGTGGCAAATAATAATCGGGAACATCAGCATGAATTGGTCCTTCTGGTAATTTTGCTAATGCTTGTTTGATGATGCTTAAACTTTCCCAAACTTCGGCATTTCTCACACAAAATCTATCATAAGTATCACCTGATTTTCCAACAGGAACATTAAAATCAAAATCTTCATATGATGAATAAGGTTGTGAAACACGAACATCATAATCAATTCCTGCAGCACGTAAATTTGGACCTGTTAAACCATATTGCATTGCGTTTTCAGCTGTAATTGGTCCAACATTAACTGTTCTGTCGATGAAAATTCTATTTCTTTCGAATAGGTTTTCAAATTCTTTCCAAGCAATTGGAAAATCTGTTAAGAAAGTGTCTAATTTTTTGAAAGCAACTTCCGACCAATCTCTTTCGAAACCGCCAATTCTACCCATATTTGTTGTTAGACGAGCACCACAAATTTCTTCGTATATTTCATACACTTTTTCTCTAAATTGGAATACATAAAGGAAACCAGTATATGCTCCAGTATCAACTCCAAGAATTGAATTACAGATTAAGTGATCGGTTATACGAGCTAATTCCATTACGATAACTCTTAGATATTGAGCGCGTTTTGGAACTTCAATTTCTAGTAATTTTTCAACAGTCATCCACCAAGCCATGTTATTAATAGGAGAAGAACAATAATTCATTCTGTCTGTTAATACATTTACTTGATAAAACGGACGGTTTTCGGCAATTTTTTCAAATGCACGGTGAATGTAACCAATGGTTGGTTCTGCATCAAGAATTCGTTCGCCATCCATTAACAAGATATTTTGAAAAATACCATGTGTTGCTGGATGCGTTGGGCCAAGATTTAATATTGAAAGTTCGCTTCCGTCTTCGTTGCGAGTTCGTTCAATAACTTTGGCATATCGATGCTCTGGTAATAATAATAAATCTGACATTTTATAATGTTGAATTATTTATTTTGTTTTATATTTTTTGTGCTGTTCTTCCAAAGAAACGATCGTCTTTATCGGTTCTTCCGCTGTCTTCTAGTGGGAATTCTTTTCGCATTGGAAACGACACCATTTCGTCCATATTTAAAATACGTTTCAGTTGTGGATGTCCTGTGAAAACAATTCCATAGAAATCCCAAGTTTCTCTTTCCATCCAATTGGCGCAAAGAAATAAATCGGTGATAGTGTTTACTTCTAGTTTTTCTTGATTTAAATAAGTTGTAATTCTTATTCTCACGTTTTCTATCCAATTGTGCAGGTGATATACTACAGCAAATTGATGATTTTCATCGTTATCTGGATAGTGAATTCCACATAAATCGGTAAGAAAATGAAAATTGAAATCTTCGTTAACTTTTAGAGTTCGAATTACTTCATGAATTGCATCTGGAGTAGCTTCGAAAGAAAAAATATCTCTGCTCATTGCAAAATTCAGCACTTTGTTGCCAAATTTTTGAGTTAATTTTTCTTGTATATTTGCTGTTTCTAATGCCATATTATAGGTTGTAAGAAGCTAATAATTCTTTATATTCTGGAGAACTTCTTCTGCGAACAGATTCGTTCTTTACTAATTCTTGTAATTGCATTACTCCATCAACAATTTGTTCTGGTCTTGGTGGACAACCTGGAACATAAACATCAACAGGAATTACTTTATCAATTCCTTGTAAAACGGAGTAGGTATCAAAAATACCTCCTGAACTTGCGCAAGCTCCAACTGCAATAACCCATCGAGGTTCTGCCATTTGTTCGTAAACTTGGCGTAGAATAGGAGCCATTTTTTTAGAAATAGTTCCCATTACCATCAACATATCTGCTTGTCGCGGAGAAAAACTAACTCGCTCAGAACCAAACCGTGC
>NZ_JAYVFH010000220.1:0-7060 GCF_043773265.1 Flavobacterium sp.
CGCAACTTTTTGGTTACTTGCGTGCGATGACGAGCCAAAGTCATAAACTGTTCTTCTTTTTCTGAAGGAATATAAATCCCTTTTAAAACACCAGCTTTAAGCTGATTAGATAATAATTTAGAGTCAATAGCATCCGTTTTTTGATAACGTTCCTTGTCACCTTTCTTGACATCGGCTGGATTAACTACCAAAACAGTCCATCCCAAATTCAAGAAATACCGTGCAGTAGTAAAGCCACAACATCCTGCTTCATAAACCAAATGAACCTCGTGAGAGGGAAAATGTTTTTCAACATAATCATACAAATCACTACTATTAGAAGGCATAGAATAGGTTTTGTGAAAAAATAAATCAGTTTGAATAGAAACTGACCAACTTTGTTTGTGAATGTCTAATCCAATGAATATCTTTGGAATAGTTAAGGCATCGTGTAATTGCATAATCTTCGTTTTTAGGTAACTCAAAGTTATGCTTTTACATGGGTGCTTCTCGCAATTGCGAATTTTGTGGTAAGTTCGCGTTTACGTTTCGCAAGAATTTTTATCTTTAACAGAAAATAATCAATTCCTAATTTCTCAACTGACGAGAAGCGGCGAAACGTTGATAACGCGAAATTCCATGTATATGTTGCATGGTTAAAGATAAAAAAAATGTTTTTCTTACAAGTATTTTGGTATATTTATTTGATAGATTGTGAAGTTTTTTCACAGGTAGCACTCTTGAAATACTATCGCCCGATTGTAGAAGTATTTCATGTTCAATTCTGCAGAGCAAAACTTCTCTTCTAGCAAAGTCAAAGTCATCACTATCCTCAATGCTAAAAGCAGCAGAGATTACACAGATAAATGAGAGAAATAGTAATCATAACACGTATTTGAGTTTTCCTGAAAGGAGATTTCTGCTATTAAACACAGTGTCAAGTTTTTATTTATGAAGTTTACATTTTTATTTACAATTTTAAGCTCACAATTCGCAAAATAATTAAGTAATTTTGCTTCATATACTTTAAAAAGAGATAAAATTTATTATTAATTAAAACAACAAAAATATGAGAAAAATCATTTATGTGCTGATCTTATTGCTAGTTGTGGTAAGCGGACTGGTATTTAGCTTCGCTCAGTTCGCCTACGGCTCGAGTGCTAATCGTGAAATTAAAAATGAAACTCCTAAAAAGTCAATCTCAAAACCTCTCTCTGTTGCTGAAAGGAAAGCTGCATTAAAAAAATGGGAAGCTACACCTGATGGTATAATGTACAAAAAATGGGAAGCGTCTGCTGCAGGTAAAAAAGTGCATGCCAGTGCTACTAAAATAAGCAAGTCTATTAAGGATTATACCAATATGGACGGAGTTGTAACCTCTCTTTCTCTTCCGTCAGGATCAAGATTAGGTTTCGGTATGATGGTCATGATTAATGGTGACGATTATATTCTTGCTTTTGGGACAGAAAAGTCTGGCAAGAATATTTTGAATTATAACAATGAATTTGAGCAATTACATAGACTGAAAGTTAACGACAAAATAATTATAAGAAGCCATAACATATCGAAAGCGCCAAAGTATTCATATCCAATAATATCAGGCGACTATGTAGAACGAGATAGTAAAACAATTTATAAACGTGCACCTCGCAAAGGCGGTTGCTAAGTAACTAAATTCGAATCTGACAAATCCTAAAAAAGTTGACTGAATACATTTTAGAACTAATTCTGGCAGTGGAATGAAAAGTTATTATGTTGAATCAGATGCATATTATCTACAAAGAGAAAATGAAGATTTTGCTTTTGGAATTGGAATTCATAGATATGATTTGAGTTATATGGTTGGTTTTAATCTTTATGAAATTGCAAAAATAAAATTTAAGGAAATTTGTCCAAATTTTGCAGAACTTATAAAAACTGCAAATTTAAATTCAAATGATTTTTATAAAATTGTAGATATATATGAAGAAAATTGTGGTGGAAAATAATACCTGTTTACAATTGCTGTTTTACACTATTACATAGCTTGATATTGATTTTTAAGCTGAATAATTAACTTTTATTTTATCCTCTTTTTACTTACAAAAGTTTTCGGTATATTTGTTATGGCTTGTTATTTCACTTCATAACAGTCGCAAAGTGTTTAAAAATTACCATTCTGAATTAAAAAAATTGATTATTTTATAAAAATTTACAACAATATTATGAATTAAAATGCATTTTATCAATGAACAAAACTCAAATAAATATTACTTTCGTAGTATTTCTAATATTACTTATTCCATTAATAGCAATGCAGTTTACCAATGAAGTTAACTGGACATTAATGGATTTTGTAGCAGCTGGTGTTTTACTTTTAGGAACTGGTTTGGCAATAGAATTTGTAATACGAAAAGTAAAAAACGTTAAACATCGTATTATTATTTGTGTTGTTATTTTTTTGATTCTTTTAATAATTTGGGCAGAACTTGCTGTTGGAATTTTTGGAACTTCTATTGCTGGTAGTTAATAGAAAAAAAAACTCGTCTATTTCTAAACGAGTTTTCTATGTTCTATTTTCTTTTCTCTATTTTCTCTCTGGAATATTCTCCAATATCTCCAAAACATACTTATAAAATTTTTGAGACGATTTAATCGAAGCTCTTTCGTCTGGAGAATGTGCTCCGTGAATGGTTGGTCCAAACGAAATCATATCCATATCTGGATAATTAGTTCCTAGAATTCCACATTCTAATCCTGCGTGACAAGCTACAACTTTTGGTTTTTCGTTGTTTTGTCTTTCGTATATTTTTACTAATAAATCTAAAATTTCTGATTTTACATTTGGTGTCCAACCAGGATAACTTCCGCCAAAAGTTACTTCGCAACCAAATAATTCGTAAGCAGAACGTAAACTATTTGCCAAATCCATTTTGGAAGTTTCAACGGATGATCGCGTTAAATTCTGTATAGAGATTTCGCCATCTTTTACAATTACACGTGCAATATTATTAGAAGTTTCTACTAAATCTTCCATAACGGCAGACATTCTGTAAACGCCATTGTGTGCTGCATAAATGGAACGTAACAAACCTTCTTGAACACCTAAATCCATTACATTACTTGGTAACTCCGATTTTTCTATTTCTATTGTTAAGTTTGGCTCAGTAGTTTTGAATTCGGTTTTAATGTCTTCAATAATTTCTTGCATATCAAAAGCAAATGCTTCGTCATACATTGATGCAACAATTACTTTTGCAACGCTTTCTCTTGGAATTGCATTTCGTAAACTTCCACCAGAAATTTCATTAATTTGAAGTCCAAAATTCTCAAATCCGTCAAATAGTAAACGGTTCATAATTTTGTTGGCATTACCCAAACCTTTGTGAATATCCATTCCAGAATGTCCGCCATTTAAACCTTTTACAGTAATTGTGTATCCAACTGATGTTTCAGGAGTTTCCTCTTGATTGTAACTTCTGTTGGCTGTAACGTCAATTCCTCCGGCGCAACCAATATCAATTTCATCATCTTCTTCGGTATCCATATTTAGCAAAATATCGCCATGAAGAATTCCGCCTTTTAAATTTAATGCGCCAGTCATTCCTGTTTCTTCATCAATTGTAAAAAGTGCTTCAATTGCTGGATGTTTTATGTCTTTACTTTCTAAAATTGCCATTATCATTGCAACTCCAAGTCCGTTATCTGCGCCAAGTGTTGTTCCTCGAGCACGAACCCAATCGCCATCGACATACATATCAATTCCTTGTGTTAAGAAATCGAAATTAGTATCGTTATTTTTTTGATGAACCATGTCTAAATGTCCTTGTAAAACCAAAGCTTTACGATTTTCCATTCCAGCAGTTGCAGGTTTTCTTATGATTACGTTACGGATTTCGTCTTCAAATGTTTCTAATCCTAAACTGGTTCCAAAGTTTTTCATAAACTCAATTACGCGTTCTTCTTTTTTTGATGGACGTGGAACTTCGTTTAAATCGGCAAATTTATTCCAAAGGTTTTTTGGTTCTAGGTTTCTAATTTCTTGGCTCATTGTTTTATGGTTGTAAGATTCAAAGAAGCAAAGTTACAAAGTTTAATTTCTTTACGAATTGATATTGTGATTATATTTACATTTCAAAATTTACAAGTGAAAAGAAAATACATTCTTCCATTATTTTTACTGTTTCAGATTTTATTTCTGAAAGTAATTGCATATTTTCCAAATGTTGTAGAACGATTTTACAGCAACAGATTGTATGTTTATAATTCTAAATTTTTTAGAACTTTATTGGGAAAAATTCCATTTTCTGTTGGAGATGTATTTTATACTATCTTGATTTTATGGATTTTAAAATGCATTTGGAATAGTAGAAAATCTTGGAAAACAGAATGGAAAAATAACATTTTAAGTGTTTTAGGTTTCGTTTCAATAGTATATTTTGCGTTTCATTTTCTTTGGGCATTGAATTATTATAGAGTTCCGTTATTTGAGAAAATGAATATTAAAAGAGAGTATTCTGAAGAAGATTTATATGCTTTTACAGATAAGTTGATTGCAAAAACTAACGAAATACAATTTGAAATCACAAAAAATAAAAATTTGAAAGTAATTATAACTTATTCTCAAGATTCGATTTTTAAACTTTCTCAAAATGGTTATGATAACTTGAAGAAAGAATATTCATTTTTTAGATATGAAAATCCAAGTAGAAAGAAATCCCTATTTAGTTTACCATTGACTTATATGGGATTTGGTGGTTATTTGAATCCGTTTACTGGTGAAGCACAAGTGAATGATAAAATTCCAATGGTTGGTTTTCCTATGACAATTAATCATGAAATGGCACATCAAATTGGTTATGCAAGTGAAAGTGAATGTAACTTTATAGGTTTTTTGGCTTGTGTAAAAAATAAAGATTTATATTTTCAATACTCGGCTTATTCTAATGCTTTACGATATTGTATGTCGAATATTGGAATGAAAAATGAGAGCAAATTTATTTATTTTAAATCTAAAATTAATACCGGAATTCTAGAGAACTATAAAGAAAATGAATTGTTTTGGGAAGAATATGACACTATTATTGACAAAGGATTTCATGTCTTTTATGATCAGTTTCTAAAAGTAAATCAACAAAAAGATGGTATTGAAAGTTATAGTAAATTTGTTGATTTATTGGTTAATTATTATGGTGGTGAATTGTGAGTTTTGGGTTGTTCGTTTTGGGAAAAATAAGTAAAAACCATTGCTAAAATTAAAGTTGTAATTATTGAAATTGGAATAGTTATGAACCAAGAGAGCGCCATTGAAGCATTATAATTTGATGGAGAATCATAATTATCTGGACTATCTGTATGAATAAAAATATAATCAAGACTGCCAAAAGTTGTAAATATTAATATTATAAAATTTATTTTAAAAAATAATTTTAATTTATTAAAATAGAAATAAGAACTCAATAATAACAAAAAAGCTATAGGGAATAATGATATTGAAAATAACTTTGGCATAAATCCAATTGAGAAAACAGATATAACTAAGATAGGAAAAAAACATTTTATACCAAAAAAATCATATTTCATTTTATTAATATTTATTATTTTTTAAATTACTCCAAATCCAAAAATTTTAACTAATAACCCATAACCAACAACTGATTAAACTTCATCGCTAGTAAAAGTAGTAAAACTTTTCTTTTTATAGGGTCTAATTATTAACCGACCTTCTCTATCAAAACGAATATAATTGTAAACCCAATTTAAAAAAACGACTGCTTTGTTTTTGAAACCGATTAATGAAAAAAGATGTACAAACATCCACACGAACCATGCAAAAATTCCGTTGAAATGGTAATTTGGCAGATCAACAACTGCTAAGTTTCTTCCAATTGTAGCCATTGAACCTTTGTCTTTATATAGAAAAGCTGTCATTTGTTCATTGTTACGTAATTTTACAAGATTTTCACCTAATAAATCTCCTTGTTGCAATGCAGGTTGTGCCATCATTGGATGACCTTGTGGGTACAAATCGGTTTCCATTGAAGCTATGTCGCCAATTGCAAAAATATTGTTGTATCCTTTTACTTGATTGTATTGATTTACTCTTATTCGATCTACTTTTTCTATTAAACAATTGGCATCTAACCCAGCAATTTTTGCTCCTTGAACTCCAGCTGTCCAAATTACAGTTGCAGTTTCAAAAGTTAAATCAGAATTTGTAGTTATAGTTCTTCCATCATAATTGGTTACACGAACATTTTTCCAGATGGTTACTCCCAAATCTAAAAGAAATTTTTCGGCTGCGACAGACGATTTCTCTGACATAGTGTTTAGGATTCTATCACCACTTTGAATTAAATTTATTTGCATTTTGGCGATATCTAAATCTGGATAATCTTTTTGTAGAATTGCACGTTTCATTTCGGCAAGAGCACCAGCAAGTTCAACTCCTGTTGGACCGCCACCAACTAATACGAAATTAATTAAACTATTTCTGTCTGCAAGATCTTTAGTTAAAACTGCTTGTTCAAAATTTTCAAGAATTAGACTTCTAATGTTTAATGATTGTGGTATAGTTTTCATTGCCATTGAATTGCGTTCTATTTCTTTATTGCCAAAATAGTTTGTTTTTGATCCAGAAGCAATTACTAGATAATCATAGGTTAATTCTCCTATTTCGGAGATTATTTTTTGGTTTTTAGTGTCAATTTCTTTTACAGAAGTTAATCTGAAAAAGAAATCATTGTACTCTTGAATTACTTTTCTAATTGGGTAAGCGATTGATCCTGCTTCTAAACCTCCAGTTGCAACTTGATAAAGAAGTGGTTGAAAAGTATGATAGTTGTGTTTGTCGAGTAAAACTACTTGAAAATTTTTATTTTTTAATTTTTTGGCTAGAGAAATTCCTGCAAATCCACCTCCAATAATTACTATTCGTGGATTTGATGATTGTGGTATGTTCATTTTTATGAAGTTGAAACTTTATACAAAGATACTAAGATTTAGTTTGATTAGGACTACTGATTTTGCATAAATGGTTGGCAATATAGCCCAGATTGTAATGGAAATCCTTTTGTTGCGATTTTCGCGAAGCGAAAATCGC
>NZ_JAYVFH010000221.1:0-6149 GCF_043773265.1 Flavobacterium sp.
GATTTAATTATTTATACCAATCCAGCCGATTTTAAGAATTTCTTATTCGCTCAAAATTTTGATAATTCTGCATTGCTATTAATGAGCTCTGGGAATTACGGCGGATTGAATTTTGATGAAGTAAAACAATTAATGAAATAATTTCATGAAAATATTTTTTCTTGTTTTTATATTAAGTTTGTCTTTTTATTTTCAAAAAGAAAGTAGAAAGTATTTAGTAATTCAAGATGTAAAATATAAAAATGGAAAGAAATTATTTGAAAAAAACTGCTTATCATGTCATTCTATAGATATGAAAAAAAAGGCAACGGCTCCAGCTTTGGGAGGAATAACTAAAAAGCGTGAAAAAAAATGGCTTTATGATTATACAAAAGATTCATATGGAATGTTTGAAAAAGAAGATAAAATTGCTGTTGAAATAAAAAATCAAAATTGGGGTTTAATGCCTTCTTTTATTGAACTTACTGATAAAGATTTAGATGCAATATACTATTTTATAGAAAATAAATAATAAAAAAAAAAGACCAACTCCTATAAAATTGGTCTTTTTAGCTTGTAATATAAAATGAAATTAATTTTCAAGAAATTCTTCAATTGTTTTTAGTTTAAACGGAATTCCGTTTTTAGTTGTTGCATCAGTCAATTTACCTAAATAACTTGATTTTAAAGTTTCAAATTTTGATTTTGCAGTATTAAATAATTCCATAACGCTTTCAATATTTGCTTTTTGCGAAGGCGAAGGTGCGTCATATTGTGATGCAACAGAAGAATATATTGCGCCAAGTTTTTCTCTTAATTGTTTTTCTGCTGAACCAACATAATTATCACCAGTTGTAACAACCATTGTGTTTTTTAAAGCATTAAGTTCGTTAGAAATTTTAGAATTAGATTTCTTTAAAGCAGGAACTTTTAAGCTTAATTCATCAGAAACTTTAATCATTTCATCAATTTGATAAACAGTATAAGCAAGTTCTTGTACTTTATCAAACAAAACATGAGAAGTCTTGTATTGTTCATCTCGAGAAGATTGCATAATAACACTTTTTGGATCATTAATTACATCAAAATCATGTGTATAGGTTTCTTTACCTTTAGTTAAAACGGCTTTGTATTTTCCGGCTGGAACCATTGGAGTTGAAAAACCACTGTAATCAATAGTTTTTCCTTGTGCCGTTTTTGGACCTTTTTCATTAAAACCCCAAGTTACAATATTAATTCCTTTTTGATTAGCTGCAGGAAGTTTTACAACTCTTTTTCCTGTAGCATCTTGAACCTCTAATTCCATTTTACCAAAAGTATTTCTCTTTTTTAAATAATAAATAATTTGAGCAGCACTGTTTGGGTTTGAACCTACAAATTCTAATTCAGATGATGTACCGCCAAAACTTGAATTTTCTAATTTAGGATAAGCTTTTGTTTCAAAGAAATGAACGTCTTTTTTTACAACATCTTGAGTAACTTGTCTTAAAACACTAATGTCGTCTAGAATAATAATTCCTCTACCATGAGTAGCCATCACTAAATCGTTAGTTTTTTTATGTAAATCAATATGAAAAACTGATGCAGACGGCATTTCATTTTCAAATTTCGACCAGTTTTTTCCGCCATCAATAGTTATATACAATCCTTTTTCTGTACCAAGAAATAATAAATTTTCGTTTACATAATCTTCTTGAAGAGTTCTAGAAAATCCGTCAATATCTTTAGTAATAATTGAATTCCAAGTTTTTCCAAAATCGTTTGTTTTGTAGACATAAGCTTGATAATCATTTTTGGTATGACCATCAAAAATTGCATAAGCACTTCCTGAATTAAAATTACTAGATTCAATATGATAACACCAAGTGTTTATTGGTAATCCTTTAATATTTGCAGTAACATTGCTCCAAGTTTTTCCTGCATCTTGTGTAACTTGAACGTTTCCATCATCGGTACCAACCCAAATAACATTTTTGTCTTTGGGAGATTCTGCAATTGTAAACAAAGTGCAATGATTTTCGGCGCCAGAATTATCTTTAGATAAACCTCCAGAGTTTTCTTGATTTAATTTTAATGGATTATTAGTAGTTAAATCTGGAGAAATTATTTTCCAGGTTGCACCCATATCGTCAGAAACGTGAACAAATTGACTTCCTGCATAAATTCTGTCTGGATTGTGAATTCCTGTAACTATTGGTGTATTCCAATTAAACCGAAGTTTAACAACGCCTTTTTCTTGAAGAGGTTGAATTGTTTTTAGCTCTTTGGTATCTAAATTATAACGCCAAATATTTTCTGCACCTTGCATTTCACTATAAACAATTTTTTTTGTTGGATGTTTTAAAACTCTAAAACCATCACCAGCACCAACGCTTTCCCAATCGCGAGCTTCAATTCCGCCATCACTTTTACTTGGTCCAAACCAAGAACCATTGTCTTGCAAACCACCATAAATATTATAGGGTTCAGCATCATCCATGGTAATGTGATAAAATTGAGATAAAGGAAGATTTGTAGTTTTTTCTAACGTCGAACCACCATTCCAGCTTCTATAAAATCCTCCATCAGTAGCGCAATAAATTCTCTTTGAATCGTTTAAATCTATTGCAATATCATGAATATCAGAGTGCATACTGCCTAAATCTTTAAAAGTAACACCACCATCACGACTAATAGAACCGCTTAAACCACCTTTATAAACTATATCAGCATTTTTTGGATCTACAACAATTCTAGAAAAATAAAATGGTCTAACCACTAATGCAAAATCACTATTTAAATGTTTCCAGCTTTTTCCAGCATCTGTAGATTTATACATTCCTTTTTCAGCATCTTTTTCACATTCTAAAACACTATATAGAATTTCAGAATTAGATGGTGCAACTGCAATTGCTATTCTTCCTAGTTTTCCTGTTGGATAACCAGTATGAATTTTATTCCAAGTTTTTCCGCCATCAATTGTTTTAAGTAAGCATGAATTAATTCCGCCAGAACTAAAAGACCAAGCGGTTCTTCTAAATTCCCAAAAACTGGCATACATAACATCAGGATTTTTGGGATCTATTACTAAATCTGAACATCCAGTATTCGAATCAATTCCATATATTTTTGTCCAAGTTTTTCCGCCATCTTTAGAGTTATATATTCCTCTTTCATCATTTTCACCCCAAAGTGCACCAAGAACACCAACCCAAATAGTCTCAGAATTTCTCGGGTCAACAATTATAGAAGAAATTCTATCCGATTTTGGTAAACCCATGTTTGTCCAGTTTAATCCTCCATCTGTAGATTTATAAATTCCATCGCCAGCAGAAACACTATTACGTGTCCAGGTTTCGCCAGTTCCAACCCAAATTACATTGTCAGGATTGTTTGGATCTACAGTAATACAACCAATTGATTGATTGTGTTTATCAAACATTGATGAAAAACTTGCACCACCATCACCACTTTTCCAAACGCCACCACCAGCAGCTCCAATATAAATAATTTGATTGTTAGTTGGATGTTGGGCAATGTCTGAAATTCTTCCGCTCATAATTGCAGGACCAATTTGTCTTGCCTTTATATCACCAAATAATTCTTTACCTTTTAATACAATGTCTTCTTGAGCAAAAACACTAAAAGAGAAAAGTCCTAAAAAAACTAAAAATTTTATATTTTTCATAATAAAATTACTCAGCTTTAAACTCTAGTGCTTTTGGATCAATTGTAGGATTTAATGTGATTTTCTTTACAGTCATTTCTTGACCATATTGACTAATTGTAAAAGGAAAATAAACACCTTCAACTTCTTGATAATTTCCTGCAGTTGATGAAGCCATTTGACCTTTCATTTGACCTTCTTTAATTTCAGTTTCGGTTAATACAATTACGTTGTTTTCAACATCAAAATAATAAAAAGAAACATCATCAACTTTTTCTCCATTAATAGTTTGAGGTAACTTAGTTAATTTTATTTTATGACATTCTGTACCTTCTTTAGTTTCTTTGGCAATATATTCTGCTTTATAACCTTTAGATTTATAGTTTAAAAAAGGATCTGGAAAATCGTTGGAAGCAGTATTCTTCATATTCTCAATATCTTCAGAATTCATTTTTTCTGCTTTCATGGTCATCATATTTGTAGACCAACCAGAAGTTCCGTCAAATGCAACTTGAGTCATTTCTTTACCCATCAAATTAATTTTGACTAACATTTTTCCATCTTTGGCAGTGCAAACTTCTACCGGAATTTCCATTCCTTGATAATTAGCAATCATTTCCATTTTTACAGATTTTATTGCCTCTAATTTTTCTTTTCCACCAATAGTTTCAATGTATTTGTTTACTACATCATCTACATTTTGAGCTTGCGCACTGAAAAAAGTTAGAGAAACCACAATTGTTTTTAATAATAAGGATAGTTTTTTCATTTGGATTTGTTTTAAATGTTATTATTTATATATGTATAAAAATATATTAATGTGTTACAAGATATAAATTTTATTTTAATTAATATCCATATTTATAGTGACCTACTATATCATAATTAAATAGGCAATCTTCTAGAACTTGACCGCCACCAACATTATGAACCAATAATGGACGATTGCCATCTTCAGATTTTTTATTGGTTACAATTCCAATATGAGGCAATTTTTTTCCAATCATCCAAGTTACTATTTCGCCAGTTTTATAATCATTTGGATTTTTAGTAACAACTAGTTTTTCTCCTTTTCGAGTAAAAAATATTTCAAGATTAGGAACTCTTCTATGGTCGATATTAGTGTCGGGTTTTTTTAAACCCCATTTTTTTAGGTTTAGATATTTAGAGAAATTGGCTTTTAAATCTTCGTGAACTTCTTTTTGCAAATCAATATTTAATTTTCTATAAGCACGAATAATAACATCAGTACAAACTCCTTTGTTTTTTGGAACATCACCATTCGGATATTTTATACTAATATAACTTGGATCATATTCTACAGATGAATCAACAATTGAAATGGCTGCATTGGATAATTTTTCTTGAAACGAAGTTGGGTTTTTATTCTCTAGCAAAGAAAAATCTTCTACTTTTTTACAGTTTAAAAATAAAATTAGAAAGCTTGTTGGAAGTATTAATAATTTCATGGTTATTAATTTATTTTTTTTTGTTACAAACAATAAGTTTTAATAATAAACGAAAATTATAACCATTTTATTTTGAACTCGTTAAAAAAATAATTTAATTTGCAGTTCTAAACGCCAAAATAATTTATGTATACACCAATAAACCAATGGGCAGAGGATGATCGTCCTCGCGAAAAATTTCTACTAAAAGGTAAATCTACCTTATCTGATTCTGAATTACTTGCTATATTAATAGGTTCTGGTTCTCGAAATGAAAGCGCAGTGCAATTGTGTCAACGAATTCTAGCATCTACTAATAACAACTTAAATCAACTAGGAAAATTATCAATTCTTCAACTTACCGCATTTAAAGGTATTGGTGAAGCAAAAGCTATTTCAATTGTAGCAGCTCTAGAACTTGGAAGAAGAAGAAGAGTTGAAGATGCAGTTGAGTTTATAAAAATCACTTCTAGCAAAGCGGTTTTTGAAATTATGCAACCAATAATTGGCGAACTTTATCATGAAGAATTTTGGGTTTTGTATCTTAATAATTCAAATAGAGTTATATATAAAGCACAATTGAGCAAAGGTGGAATTACTGGAACTGTTGTAGATGTTAGAATGATTTTTAAAACTGCTTTTGAGCAAAATGCAACTGCTATTATTTTAACTCACAATCATCCTTCGGGAAAATTAGAACCAAGCGATTGTGATAAAAATGTTACAAAACAATTAAAAATTGCTGGCAATCAACTAAACGTTCCAGTGTTAGATCACATAATAATAACAGAAACAGATTTTTTTAGTTTTAATGATAAAGGAATATTTTAATAAATACTCTAAATTTGCTTTTTGGATTTAAAAATGATTGCATGTTTAAAAATAAAATAACCGATGTTTTTTTTGATTTAGATCATACACTTTGGGATTTTGATAAAAATTCTGAAATTACATTTGATACTATTTTCAAGAATAATCATCCATCAGTTGAAATAAAATTGTTTATAGAAAAATACGTGCCCATCAACCAAGAGTGCTGGAAACTCTATCAGTATGATAAAATCACGCACGAAGAA
>NZ_JAYVFH010000222.1:0-5901 GCF_043773265.1 Flavobacterium sp.
CTGGACCTGATATATTAAAAATAATAGTTTTCCTAATATTAGTTCCAAGATTTAAAGTTTCAGTTGCAATTATTATACCTGGTATTAATAAAATTAAAAAAATCCAGTAAGGCAATGCTTTTTTAGAGAATCCACTATAAAACATTCCTATTATTAAAAATAACATTACTGAATATTTCCCATATTCGTATAACAAATTTCCACCTGACATTCTTAACAAAACTTCTGCACCAGTAATATATGCTGCTGCATATAGAACTTCATTATTCTTGTTTTGTGTTTTTATAATAAATAAAACACCTATAAGAGCAATCAGTAAACTAACAATTTTTGAAAAAAATGGAAAATAAAATATTAAGACACCTAATAGAAGGTGGGTAATTATTAAAAATAAATAATTTTTATCTTTTTTATTCATTTTAAGTTTCTTTTATCCAATCAAGATAATTTTTTATAATAACTTTTTCAGAATGATTTTCTATTATAGTATTGTAAAGTGAATTCCCAAGTTTACGTCTTAAATCTATATCGTTTATTAATTTTATTAATGAATTATTAAATTCATTTTCATCATTTTTAGATACAACAAAGCCATTTTCACAATTTTTTATTATTAATGGAATTTCCCCAACATTGGTAGAAACAACTGGTTTCTTATGCAGACCATATTCTAAAATAGCAACTGGCAATCCTTCAGATTGAGAGGTAAGTATTGCAATTTCACATTGTTTTATTATGTTGTTAATATCGTTTTTTGATCCATATATAAAAACATTGTTTTGCAGATTTTTAGAACTTATTATATCAAACACTTTTTTAGAATAATCATCATTAAAATCTTTACCTACTAAATGAAAACTCCAGTCACTGTGCGATTTTATTAATTCTTGAGCAACTTTGAGTAAAAAAAAATGATTTTTTTGTAAACGTAAATTTGCTAAACATAAAATTCTTTTACCATCTTCACCTTTTAATTTTGTTTCATTTAATTCAAAGGAATTTATTGTAGTAAAATTAGGCAAAAAAATAACTTTTTCACAATATAACTCTTTTTCAGCCCATTTTTTTAATTGATCATTGACTACTATTATTCTATAAAAAAATAATGATGCAATTTTTAACACAAAAGATTTTCGTGTGCTCAAGAATTCACTTAATCCATTATGATCATGCCAAATTATTTTTATTTTTGGAATCATAAATTTAACTAACAATGCGGTAAAAAACGAACTACTATGTGGTTGTAAATATTCTATTTTATTTTTTTTACAATGTTTTTTTAATTTTAAAATAGCGTTTAAATCAAAAGTCTTTTTTCTATTTAGAAATAAATAATTAACATCTTTACTTAGTTGATTTTTTAAATCTCCTTCTTTTCGAGTAGCCACTAATCCTGAGAAGTTTACTTTTAACTGAAGTGCATTTGCATAATTTACAGCCATTTTTTCTGCGCCACCAATATCTAATGAATCTATAATTTGAAGAATTCTCATTTCGCTAATATCTTTTTTATTTCGTGTTCAAAATAATCAATTGTATATTTTC
This sequence comes from Flavobacterium sp., assembly GCF_043773265.1. GTDB lineage: Bacteria > Bacteroidota > Bacteroidia > Flavobacteriales > Flavobacteriaceae > Flavobacterium. Next base: position 1,546 of record NZ_JAYVFH010000222.1, read on the forward strand.
TTGACCAATGCATTGCATTATCATTCATTTTATTATATAATTCTTCATTATTAATTATCTTTTCTATTTTTTTAATATCAGTATCTAAAATCATTTCTAATAAAACACCTCTATTTTCATTATCCAGCATATTTGGAATACAGGAAACTGATGTTGCAATTGGTAAACATTTCCAAAACATACCTTCAGCAATAACTTTTGGCCATCCTTCACTTTTAGAAGGTAAAATTACAAAATGACTAGTAATAAAAGCTTCTTTAATTATCTCTTGTGTTTGATTTCCTTTTAAAAAAATAAAGTTTTGAATATTTTTTTCTTTAATGAAAGTCTTTAATTTTTCTTTTTCAACTCCTTCTCCATAAAATGATAATTCAACATTATATCCTTTTTTAATTAACTCATTAATTATCATTAAAGCATATAAAGGTTGCTTACCAATACTTAGCGTACCAACAAAAACAAATGATATTTTATTTTTCAACGTCTTTTTTTCAATTTCTTTTTTTTCAATTTCATAATAAGATGCAGTAAAAAATGGTTTTATATTTTTAGTTGTTTTCTTCCATTCTCCATATACTAAAACTTGCATTTTTTTTGTTATAAATTTATTATTTAACAACCATTTTTGAAGTTTATAACTCAATGGTTGTTTTGCATTTGCATCCCAATTTCCTGCATATTTTGCAGTTTTAGATTTTGCAGGAAATAAAATTTGAATAAAACAAGCAAGTAAACCAACATTTCCTGGACAACGAAGGTGAATATGATCTGCATTTTTCATTGCTATAAAAATGGTCAAACATACTTTTGGCAAATAAATTACAGATTTTATAATAGAAAATATATTCAAAAAATTAAATTGTCTTATTACTCTAAAATCAACATTATCTTTTTGATATTCATGAGTAATAGATGTTTTTGTTTTTAAATATAAAGGTGCTACAATAATTAATTCATCAAAATGCTTTATCCAAATATTCATTTCTTTTACATAAGGTGAATATGCATAAAATTTTTGGTTTTCAATTCCATGAGGAACATGAGTTATTATTGCAAATTTCATTTATTTAAATTTTATTTTGGTTTATTGAAAAATAAGCTAAACCAACCTAATAATCTACCTATTGATTCTGTGAATGCTCCTTTTGCTTGTTGTGTTGTAAATATATTACTAATTCTAATGAAAGTCAATAATAATGTAATACTATGCCACTTAATTTTTGCATAAAATGTTGGATTAGGATATTTTACTCGCCATACATACCATCCATTTCTAACAACCATTTTACCATACTTATATTGATTTGGTCTACCAGATTGATCATGATAATGTGATAAAAGAGCAGATGACACAATATAATTTTGACCAAATTGTAATGCGCGAAGTGAAAAATCTGCATCTTCATACAATCCATAACCTTCAAAATATTCAGAAAAAAATATATGGCTAAATATTTGTTTTCTAAAAGACATTGACATTCCAACTAGCAAATCAACAGGGTAATTTTTATTAGTCATTGGATATGAAAAAGTTTTTCCGTGTGAGAATTCTGGCATAATACCCGGCAATTGATCTGAATTTAATGCCAAAACATTTCTTAGATAATTTCTTGAAGATTCCTTAACATAAAAACCATCTAGAACAAAATATTTAGAATTTGTACAGAAATTTTCAGTATTGAGTTTCCATTTATTTTCATTTATCGCAATTCCACCAAGACCTATTGCATTTGGAATAGATAAAAAAGTTTCTATAATATTTTTAAAATAATTAAAATCTAAGACAGTATCGTCATCTAGAAAACAAACAACTTCACTAGATTGATGCACTTTTTTTACACCAAAATTTCTTTGTTTTGTTAATCCTCTGTCTTCTGGCCGAACTTTATAATAAATTAAATTTTGAAATTTATTTTCCTCCAAAATATTAAATGTTTCATCATTTGTAGAACCATCAATTATCAAAATTTCACTTGGATATAATGTTTGCAATTTTATAGACTCAAGCAACCTCAACAAAGGATTTGCTCTCATATAGGTACAAATAATTAATGTAAATTGCATATATAAATTTAATTTATTTCTCTAAAAATTAAATTAGAATTATTTTTCACAATCAATTCTCCTTCAAGATTTACATCCAAAATAATTTTTTCAAAATTAGACCAATAATTTGTTAATTCAATCAATGTAGGATTCCAAATTTCATTGTTTTTAATCTTGTTTCCTAAATAATGGAAATTTTTTGATACATTTTCATCAATTTCATTCTCATTCTTAAAAAATTTTCCTTGATGATATTTCATTGGCACAGAAAAATAGGTATGTGCAATGAAAACTCCTTTTTCTAAAATTAGTTCATCAATATTGTTTTTGCATAATGATTTTTTAAAATCAATCATTTCTAGTGTTTGAAAAAAATAAAATTCATTATTTAATATGGTGTGCTTAAATAGTATTGGGTTATACTTTGCATATTTATACGATTTGTTTTTTGATTTGTTCCAAAAAAGTATAACTTTAAAAATATCAAAACCAATTTGAAAAAAGTTTTTGATTAAAGAAAATATGCTTTTTACATTATTATTGTATATTAGTTTTTTGAAATCTGTTGCAGTTTTTTTGTACTTTAATATTAAGTTTTCGTCTCCATAATAATGAAAAATAATGTTTTTAATCATTAATTGTAGTTTGGTAATTAGAGATAAATTATTATTTCCTTTTAGAAATTTAGACAATGTAAAATGATTGTTATTTAATTGATTAACAACACCTTTTGTTGCTGTTCCACAATCGACATAATTCCAAAGTATTGAAATATTTTTGGTTTTTAAATTATTTTCATATAAATTTAAATCAATTTTATTTTTATCTAAAAGCGAAACATTATAAGGTTGATAACCATGATCTATCCATGTTTTTAAATCTGGAAATGGTGGTTTAAAATTATAAAAATCATTCCAACTTTCGTTTTTAGATTTTATCGATTGTGATAAGGAATGATAGCAAAGTTCGTGTCCGTCTCGCTTCCAATTTAATAATTCGGAAGCATCGTTTTGATAGGATGCGTTGTCGTTTCGTTTAGAAAAATGGTTTAAAAAAAAACCTTTTGTTATTTTAATATTATTTTGTTTAAAAAATGTTCTTTGCAATTTTAAATTTTCTAATGTATCAAAATCACAATGATCCGTAAAAACAGTAATTGCAGAAAATGTTTTTTTTGAACGACTAAATTCTATTGCGTTTTTACTATTAAACAATAAAGTTGGTAGTGCTGTAAACTGAAAAATTTGTTTCGAATTTAATATTGTTTTTTTATTATCATTACCCAAATAATAGGTTATTGGTGAAGCACCATCGGGATTAAAACGCCATAATAATTTTCTTTTATCCTTTTTATTAACTTCCCAAATTCCTTCAAAAATATTAGATTGAACATACAAATCATTATCAAGTTTTAAGATTTTAGGAGAAAACTCATTGGCTATTCTATCGATTTTTAAATCTACCCATGTGTAATCATGATTTCTGAATTGCACAATTGAAAATTTAAACTCTATTTCTATGTCAAATGAAGTTGTAGTTTCTGACACATATTGATTGCAATTAATTTCAAATTTATTGTCATTTTTTACAAGAAAATCTATTTTTGTTTTTCTACCTTTTTCAATAAAATACAATGCTTCAATCATAAATTTTATTTATTAAAAATTGATGCTATTGTTATAAAATAAGATTCTCTTTTTAAAATATCTTTCCATAATGTTAAATTATTTATTTGCATTTGTTCAAAATCATAAGGAGTTATATTGGAATGAAATTGTAAAAAATCTGCTATAAAATTATTTTCTTCAATCAAAACGCAATGTTTTTCCCAGTTTATTAATGAATTTAGAGGTAATCGAAAATCTGTTTTTACAATTACAGGTATTCGTCCCATTGCAATTGTTTCATAAAATCTTACTGAAAAATTTCCTGCTCCTCTTAGGCAAAATGTATATGGACAATTATAAAGGTTTTCAAAAAATTCTTGAGTAGTTTTAATTTTTTCGGCTTCAGATTTTATTCCTGCTCTGTATTTTTTTCTGAATATAAAATTAGTTTCGATCTTATTTGATTTTGATAATTTTTTTAAATAATAATATCTTTTAATACTCGATGGATAAAATTTTTGAGAATCTGTTTGAATACTATTTAACAACTTTTTAAAAGTATATAAAATGTAAAAATATAGTTCTGTTACATATTTTTTTAAAGAACCGTTTGCATTTCCAACAAAACCAATTAATGGTTTTTCTTTTTTTTGTGTTTTGTAAAATGGCTTGCTTAATTTTTCATACGGATTATTTATAAAAC
>NZ_JAYVFH010000223.1:0-6495 GCF_043773265.1 Flavobacterium sp.
ATAGAATTGAATCTAGACGTTTAAAAAATTGGGATTACCGAAATAATGGTGCCTATTTTATTACAATTTGTACCAAGAATAGAAAACATTTTTTCGGAAGAATTGTTAATAAGGAAATGGTGTTAAATGAAATTGGATTATTGGCAAATAATTTTTGGGCTGAAATACCAAAACATTTTCTAAATGTTGAATTGGGGAATTTTCAAATAATGCCAAATCACATGCATGGGATTTTGATAATTAATAATTTGGTTGTGGATGCGTTACATTGCGAAGTATCTGATGTAAATGCGTTGCATGGCAACGTATCTGATGTAAATGCGTTGCATAGAAACGTATCTGATGTAAATGCGTTGCATAGCAACGTATCTAATGTAAATGCGTTGCATGGCAACGTATCTGATGTAAATGCGTTGCATAGAAACGTATCTGAAAACAATAATGATATTCATCATTTGGATATTAATCAAATTGATACGTTGCAGTGCAACGCATCTACGAGTGGATTTCTATCAAAAATTTCACCGAAATCTGGTTCGATTTCCACAATAATTCGATCCTATAAATCGGTTGTTTCTAAAAATTCACGTTTTATTAATTCTAATTTTGGATGGCAATCAAAATTTCACGATCACATAATTCGGAATTCTGAATCATTTGAAAAAATTCAAAATTATATTGAAAACAATCCTATTAATTGTAAAGAAGACACATTTTATAATTAATAACCTATGAACCTAAAAGTAATAGCATTTGACGCAGACGACACTTTATTCGTAAACGAACCTTATTTTCAAGAAACTGAGCAAAAATTTTGTGCTTTAATGAGCGATTATTTATCCAATCAAGGATTGTCGCAAGAACTTTTTAAAACCGAAATCGCCAATTTAGATTTGTATGGTTACGGAATTAAAGGTTACATTTTGTCGATGATTGAAGCTGCAATGAAAATTTCTAACAATACAATTTCTTTAGAAATTATAGAAAAAATTATTGTTTACGGAAAAGAATTACTGCAAAAACCTATAGAATTACTTGATGGTGTAGAAGATACATTGAAGGAGTTAAAAGGAAAATACAAATTAATTGTGGCTACCAAAGGCGATTTAAAAGACCAACAAAGCAAGTTACATCGATCTGGTTTAGGTCATTATTTTCATCATATTGAAGTGATGGCAGACAAGCAAGAAATTAATTATGAAAAACTTTTAACGAGATTAGAAATTCAGCCTTCAGAGTTTTTTATGATAGGAAATTCATTAAAATCTGATGTTTTGCCAGTTTTAGCAATTGGTGGTTACGCTGTTCATATTCCGTTTCATACTACTTGGGAACACGAAAAAATTAGTCACAAAGTTGAACATCATAATTTTTATTCCTTTGATAAAATTACAGATGTTTTACCTTTGCTACTTAAATAATTTTTAAAACAAAAAAAAAATTAAACTATTAAGTGATTTAAACCATTTCAGAAAAAAAGCTTAATGAACCTTAACTCTCTTAATGGTTTAATGAAAAAATTAATAATTATTTTTGAAGTAAACACAATAAATTAATAGATTTAAACCATTTCAGAAAAAATCTTGATGAACCTTAACTCTCTTAATAGTTTAAAGAAAAAACAATAGTGAATTGGAAATCTACATAAAAACTAAATGCTTTAATTTATTTTAAAGTTAAAAAATGAAAGAAAAATTAAACCTCGAAACTTGGAATAGAAAAGAACACTTCTTGTTTTTTAAACAAATGGAAGAACCTTTTTTTGGTATAACAACAATTATAGATTGTACTAAGGCATATTCCAAATCTAAAGAATTAGAAATTTCTTTTTTTACTTATTATTTGCATAAAACACTTCAAGCTGTTAATGAAATTGAAAATTTTCGTTATAGAATAATTGATAATGAAGTATATGTTTTTGATAGAATAGACGCTTCAGCAACAATACTTAGAGAAGATAAAACATTTGGATTTTCACTAATTGAATATTCAAATAACATTAATGAATTTGCAGAAATTACCAAAAAAGAAATAACTAGAATTCAAGCCACAACCGGACTATTTACAAGAGAATATCCAGAAAATTTAATACATTTTTCAGCTTTGCCTTGGATAAATTTCACTTCCTTTTCTCATGCAAGAAGTTATTCTTGGCCAGATAGTTGTCCTAAAATTTCTTTTGGCAAAATAATGGATGAAAATGGCAAAAAAACAATGGCAATGTCAATTCATGTTCATCACGGATTGATTGACGGAATTCATCTTGGAGAATTTCTAAAATGTTTTCAGGAATTGATGGATGCTAATTAAAAACAGTCCAGTTTAAACCATCACTAGTAATTATTAAAGTTCTATTATTGCCAACACCTTCATACATATAAATTGCTCCTGTTCCTCCAGAAGTAGTATGTTTAAAGAAAAATTGACCCGCTGAAGTTGTTAATTTGGCAGTTACTGTATTAGAAATGTTTCTAACAATATAAATTCTTCCAGGAAAGGTTATTGGGCTTGGAAGCATAAATTCTTGATCCGTAAGTTGCGGATTTACCGAAATATAAACCCCATCTGAAATGTTTGTTGCTGTAGAACTACCTATTAAAGTTACCGTTTTTACAGATAAATTTCCGTTAATGTCTAAAGTACTTAGTGGAAGTGTCGTGTTAATTCCAACTTGTGCAAACACACTATGAAACATAGAGAAATATAAAGATAAAATTAGAATTTTTAAAGATAATTTCATTTTAAAAGTTAATTTGTTAATGATAACTTAATAAAGATACTATTATAATTGACAGTTGCTAATTTAATATTTAACGAAAACGTTTTCGTGTTAAAAACTTATTTAGTATAGTAGCACAACTTTTACTTTATAAACAAAAAAAAAACGATTGTAGGTTAACACAATCGCTTTCAATTATTTAAAAAAAATTATTTATACAGCATTTAAAAGTGAAATGATATCATCACCAAATTTTTCGGATTTTAAATTTCCAAATCCTTTTATTTTTTTCAACTCAGAAATAGAATTTGGTTTTGTAATGGCAATATTAATTAATTCTGAATTATGGCAAATCATAAAATTTTTCAACCCTAATTGTTCTGCTTTTTCACTTCGCCAATTTTTTAAATTGTTATAGACATTTTGTTCATTATCTGACAAATTATGAAGTTGAATTGGTTCATCAACTTTGCTTTCAACTTGTTCTTCATAATGAACCAAAACCGACCAGTAATTGCTTTCAGATTCAATAAAATGAGTGTCAGATTTTTTAAAATTAATGGTTTCTAAAAAATCATTTAAACTGTTTTGGTCAATTTCTAAATTTTTAGAATCTAACCTTATGTTGAATAATTTTACTTGCATTTTATTAAAATTTATTTACCTAATAAAAGAACTTCACTTGCTACAATTTCTGTAACATAACGTTTTTCTCCGTTTTTATCATCGTAGCTTCTTGTAGTTAGTTTGCCTTCAATTGCAATTTCTTTTCCTTTTATTACATATTTTTCAATGATGTCGGCTACTTTTCCCCAAGCAGATACTCTGTGCCATTCTGTATTTTCAACTTTATCTCCGTTTTCTTTATAATAAACTTCATTAGTTGCAAGTGAAAGGTTTACAACTTTTTTTCCTCCTTCAAGGTTTTTAATTTCTGGTTCTTGTCCTACATGACCGATCAATTGTACTCTGTTTTTTAATGTGTTCATGGCGTTTAAATTTTTAATCTGAACTTGTTTCAGATTCGTTAGTAAATATTATTTTTATGTTATGTCTTATTGAAATTTGCAATTGATGATATAATTGTTTTGTTTCATTTCGACGATGCAAAGTTGTGATGAGAACCAAACTTTATTCGGTACATAACCACTTACTTTCGGTTGTAAATGTTTGTAAGCGTTTGTAATTGGAAAATTAATTGTATATTTGATTGATTTTAAAAGAATTGTAAAAAAAGAATTGATTCAATTTATTTTCTAAAAAACACAAAATAATGAGTATAGATTTAGAAAAATTAAAGTTTCCAATTGGAGAATTTGTAAATCCTGATGTAATAGAATTCAAAGATATTGAACAATTTATTGGAGTTATTGAAGATTTTCCTAACAAGTTAAAATCAAATTTAGAATTACTTTCAGTTGAAGAATTAAATTGGATTTATAGACCAAATGGTTGGAATATTAAACAAGTTGTTCATCATTGTGCTGATAGTCATATTAATAGTTTTGTTAGATTTAAACTTGCATTGACAGAGGAAAACCCAACAATAAAACCTTATGATGAGGCAAAATGGGCATTACAAATTGATGGAAATGATAATGATGTTTTGGGTTCTTTAAAGATAATTGATGGATTACATTATAAATGGTCGCTTTTATTAAAATCGTTATCTATGGCAGATTGGAAACGAACATTTTATCATCCAGAAAACAAAAAAACATCACAATTAGACGAAATTATAGCTTTTTATACTTGGCATAGTAAGCATCATTTAGCGCATATTGAACAAGCACTTTTTTATAAAAAGAATTTTTAAAAACACACAAACTATGAGTAAAAACTGTTTAGAATGTAACGAAAAAATTGTTGGTCGCGAGGATAAAAAATTCTGTAGCGATGGTTGCCGCAATGCCTACAACAATAAAATAAACAAAGACAGCACTAATTATATGCGAAATGTGAACAACAAATTGCGTAAAAATTATAGAATTTTGGTAGAATTAAATCCCGAAGGAAAAGGTAAAACTACTAAAACTAAATTGCTGAGTAAAGGTTTCGACTTTGAATATATGACCAATGTTTTAACTACAAATACTGGAAACACCTATCATTTTATTTATGACCAAGGTTATAGATTTCTTGATAATGATTTTTATATGTTGGTAAAAAAAGAATATTAGAAAAGCACAAAATACGAAGTACGAAATTAAAAGATATATAATAATAAATTCATTATCGGAAGATACTGAAATAAATTTAGCATAAATGAAAAAAAACTACGCTACACTATCAATCTTTATTCTTGTTGTGTTTTTATTTGGCATTTTTTACTTTATGATGCCACAAAATTATGATTCAACCGAAGCGCCACTTTCTGAATTTTCTACAAAACGTGCTTTAGAAAAAGTCAAGGCAATTTCTGCAAGGCCACATTATGTTGGTTCCCAGAATCATGAATTTGTTGTAAACTATTTATTAAAAGAATTGAACAACTTGGGCTTAGAAATTTCGCTTCATGAAGGATTTACAATGACCGAAAAAGGAACATTGGTAAAATCTAAAAATATTTTGGCCCGCATTGATGGTACGGCCAATTCTAAAGCTTTATTGTTACTATCTCATTATGATTCGGCTCCACATTCTTACTCGCTTGGAGCAAGTGACGATGCATCTGGAGTTGCCACAATTCTAGAAAGTGTTCGTGCTTTTTTATATTCTAAAACCAAACATAAAAACGATATTATTATTCTTTTTACAGATGCAGAAGAATTAGGTTTAAACGGTGCAGCGCTTTTTGTAACACAACATAAATGGGCAAAAGAAATAGGATTAGCATTAAATTTTGAAGCTAGAGGTTCATCGGGTCCAAGTTATATGTTGATGGAAACCAATAAAGGAAATGCCCAAATGGTAAATGCTTTTAGCAAAGGAAACGTAAAATTTCCTGTGTCTAATTCCTTGATGTATAGTATTTATAAAATGTTGCCAAATGATACTGACTTAACAGTTTTTAGAGAAAATGCTAAAATTCAAGGATTCAATTTTGCCTTTATTGATAGTCATTACAATTACCATACTGCTCAAGATTCTTATAGAAATTTAGATCCAAAAACATTGGCACATCAAGGAACATATTTGTTTCCGTTAATGAATTATTTTTCTAATGCAAATTTAAACAACTTAAATTCTAATGAAGACAAAGTGTATTTTAGTGTTCCGTTTTCGTTTATTAGTTATCCATTTGGATATATTTTACCAATTTTGATAATTGCATTTGGTTTGTTTTTTATTTTTGTGTTTGTTGGTTTAGGAAAACAGCTTTTAAAACTAGAAGATATATTTAAAGGTTTTCTACCGTTTTTTGGTTCATTGATAATTTCTGGATTGATAACATTTTTTGGTTGGAAAATAATTTTAAATTTCTACCCACAATACAATGACATTCTTCATGGTTTTACTTATAATGGTCATTATTATATTTACGGATTTGTTAGTTTATCAATAGCAATTTGCTTCTTGTTTTATAAAAACGATGGGAAACGAAATCTAGAAATGAGTCAAATTATTGCACCTTTATTTATTTGGTTATTGATAAATGTTGCAATTTTCTTTAAGCTAGAAGGTGCGAGTTTTATAATAATTCCAGTAATATCTTCTATTTTTATGTTAGGATATTTTGTCGTTACTCAAAAGTCAAGTTTGTTTTTAAACCTCCTATTTGCAATTCCAACATTAATTATTTTAGCACCGTTTATTGAAATGTTTCCGGTTGGATT
>NZ_JAYVFH010000224.1:0-2565 GCF_043773265.1 Flavobacterium sp.
ACTTTTTTTAAATGAACAAATTACCACTAATTATAAAAAGAGAATTCATTGCCAAAGTTCGCAATAAATCATTTATTGTAATGACGTTCTTAAGTCCTTTGTTATTTGTAGCAATTGCAGTTTTTGTTGGCTATTTAAGCACAATGAAAGCCGATTTAAAAACCATTGCAATTCATGACGAATCTCGAAGATTTGTAAATGAATTTAAAAATGATGAAGAATTTAAATATGTAGATTTATCAGCATTAGATATAAAATTTCTCAAAGACAGTATTGTAAACGAAAGTTACGAAGGACTTTTAATCATCCCAAATTTATCAAACAATAATTTACTTCAAAAAAATATTCAATATATTTCTAATGAAAGTCCTGGAATTATGTTTGTTCAAGATTTAGAAGAAGTTATTTCAAAAAAAATAACCCAAGAAAATTTCGATAAGCAAGGAATTGATACTTTAAAAATAAATAATGCTAAAGCAAAAGTTGCCATTCAAATAAAAAAAACCAACGGCGAAACAACATTTGAAGGATTAAACATGATAAAAACAGTTGTTGGTGGCGCATTTGGGTATTTAATTATGATGTTTATAGTTTTATACGGAAATATGGTGATGCGAAGTGTAATTGAAGAAAAAACATCACGAATAATTGAAGTTATTATTTCATCAGTAAAACCATTTCAATTGATGATGGGAAAAATCATTGGAACATCATTGGCTGGAATTTTGCAGTTTTTAATTTGGGCTATTCTTGGTTTAACAGCAATGTTTATTTTATCATCCATTTTTGGTGTTCAAATGGGTGCAACTGCCGGAGTTCAAGATCAAGTTATGCAATCAAGTCAAAGTGATTTTGCGTCAAATGCACAAATAATAATTAAGGAATTAAGAAATTTGCCAATTGCAACAATACTAATTTCGTTTATTATTTATTTCATTGGTGGATACTTTTTATACAGTTCATTTTATGCATCAATTGGAGCAGCTGTTGATAACGAAACCGATTCTCAGCAATTTCTTTTACCAATAATAATGCCTCTAATTCTAGGAGTTTATATTGGTTTTTTTACAGTAATAAACGATCCTCACGGAACCATTGCTACCGTTTTTTCTATGATTCCATTAACATCACCAATTGTCATGATGATGCGAATTCCGTTTGGTGTTCCTTGGTGGCAAATTGCAATTTCTGTGACCATACTTTTTGCAACATTCTTCGGCGTAGTTTGGTTTGCAGCTAAGATTTATCGCATCGGAATATTAATGTATGGTAAAAAACCTTCTTGGAAAGAACTATATAAATGGCTAAAATACTAATGTCAGGATAAGCTTGTCGAAGTCAGGAGCGAATGGCTTGAGCTTTATTAGCAATCCATTTTCCTGCTTTCATTCCAAAAATCCCGATAAAAATCGGGATGTTTTTCCCTTCAATCAGGGCTAATTTTCAAACCATTTTATTTTTTGAAAATATCTTAATACCTTAATGGTTTAAATTTTTCTAAATATTATTTTCATTAACTTTGAAAAATATTAAAAAAAAACTTTGTGACTTTGCGCCTTTGAGGCAAAACAAATAAAAAAATGAGCAAAATATTAATCATAGAAGACGAAGCATCTATAAGAAGAGTCTTAACCAAAATACTTTCTGAGGAAAGCGTTACATACCAAGTAGAAGAAGCCGAAGATGGTGCGCAAGGATTTGAAAAAATAAAAAATACAGATTACGATTTAGTTCTTTGCGACATCAAAATGCCAAAAATGGACGGCGAAGAATTGCTTGAAGCCGTAAAAAAAATAAAACCCGAAATTCCAATTGTAATGATTTCTGGTCATGGCGATATGGAAACAGCCATAAATACAATGCGACTTGGAGCTTTTGATTATATCTCCAAACCACCAGATTTAAATAGATTACTTAACACAGTTCGTAACGCTTTAGACAAAAAACAACTGGTTGTAGAAAATAAAATTCTAAAGAAAAAAGTTAGTAAAAACTATGATATGATTGGAAATTCAGAACCAATAAATCATATAAAATCTATAATAGAAAAAGTTGCAACCACAGATGCAAGAGTTTTAATAACTGGACCAAACGGAACAGGAAAAGAACTTGTTGCTCATCAATTGCATGAAAAAAGTGAACGCGCAAACTATCCATTAATTGAAGTAAACTGCGCAGCAATTCCATCAGAATTAATAGAAAGTGAATTATTTGGACACGTAAAAGGTGCATTTACATCTGCCATAAAAGACAGAGCTGGAAAATTTGAAGCTGCCGATGGCGGAACCATTTTTCTAGACGAAATTGGCGATATGAGTCTTTCGGCGCAAGCCAAAGTCTTGCGTGCGCTCCAAGAAAGCATGATCACAAGAGTAGGAGCCGACAAGGACATCAAAATTAATGTTCGCGTTTTGGCGGCTACCAATAAAGATTTGAAAACTGAAATTGCCGAAGGTCGTTTTCGCGAAGATTTGTACCACCGATTGGCAGTTATTCTCATCAAAGTGCCATCATTAAACGATCGTCGTGACGATATTCCACTTTTAATCACGTTCTTTGCCGAGA
>NZ_JAYVFH010000225.1:0-2609 GCF_043773265.1 Flavobacterium sp.
GAACTTCAAAATTACAATGATGCAATTGGTTTTTTCTTAGAAACTGCGCATCCAATTAAATTTTTAGATGTTGTTGAACCAGTTTTAAATATAAAATTAGAAATTCCAAAACAGATTGAAAGTGTTTTAAACAAAGATAAAGTTAGCATTAAAATTAAAAATTATAGTGATTTAAAAAACTATTTAAATATGTAAGTTAAACAACTTATTTAAGAAATTATGTAAAAGTAAAAATAGTCTAAATGTTGACTTTTACAAAAAACTTAAATAATGAAATCAACGTTTCTAATTCTCTCTTTCTTATCTTTAATTTCTTGCAAACAAAGCGAAAGCCCAATTCCAGAAAAAGAAGTTATTCGCAATAAACCCAAATTGGTTTCGTACACAATGCAAAATGCAAAACTTTGGCTAAAAGATAATGCAACAGATGTTACAAAACTAGAATTAGTAACAGCAGTAAATAGAACTGATGCAAAGAATCTTGTTAAAATGGATTCTATTTTAATTCCGACTGATTTTACTGGCGATAAAGTTTTCTATTTACCATTTCCATTGAAGGTTAATTATTTAAAAGATGTTTCTAAAATATTAATTTTTTCCTATCCAACGCAAACTTTTGCAGCGTATGAAAACGGAATTTTAACTTATTCTGGACCAACAAATATGGGAAGAAAAAAAGATAAAACGCCAACAGGTTTATTTTTTACCAATTGGAAAGCCGAAGAAACTACAAGCACTTTTAATGACGAATGGGATTTAAAATGGAACTTTAACATCGAAAATAAATTAGGCGTTGGGTTTCACGAATATGAATTACCCGGTTATCCTGCATCGCATTCTTGTTTACGATTGTTAGAAAAAGATGCCAAATTTCTTTATAATTGGGCAGATCAATGGATTCTTGAAGACAAAGAAACAGTTCTAGTTAAAGGAACGCCAGTTGTAGTTTTTGGAAGTTATGATTTTGATGCGCCAAAACCTTGGTTGCAATTAGTTCAAAATCCTAAAGCATTGAATATTTCTGAAGCTGAAGTTGAAAAACAAAGTACAGCTTTTTTGAAAACTATTTTGGATCAACAAAAAATTAGAGATAATTATACTAAAAATGATGTTGAGTAGATAATTTTCTTAATTAAATTATTTCTCGCAAAGACGCAAAGTCCCTAGAAATTAATGCTAAACTTTGCGACTTTACTAGAAAATAAAATCTAATTAAACTTATTAATTTTCCAAAGTTAAAAAAGCTTTTCCCAAATAATTAATACTATCTGAAGCAATAAACGATTGATAACCAGTTTCTAGCAAAGCAATATCAGCTGTTAATCCGTGAAGATAAACGCCAAGAATTGCTGCGTTTATTGGTTCGTAACTTTGTGCTAGCAAACTTGTAATGATTCCGGTAAGAACATCGCCACTTCCTGCTGTTGCCAAAGCTTGATTTCCTGTTGTGTTTTGGTATATTTTTTCTTCAAATATAATGTGAGTTGGCGCACCTTTTATTACAATTATTACATTGAATTTTTTGGAAAATTCTACAGCTTTTGCGAATTTTTCATCTTTTGAATTCCATTTTCCTAGTAGTCTTTCTAGTTCTTTTAGATGTGGTGTTAAAATAGTTTTGGGTTGCAAAAGTGAAAGCCAAGCTGGATTTAACGCCAAAATATTTAATGCATCGGCATCAATAACCATTGGTGTTTTATTGTCGAAAAGTAATTGATGAACGGCATTTTGGGTTTCCATTTCTTGACCAATTCCGATTCCGATTCCGATGGCATTTGGTATAAAATTAAAATCTATTTTGGTTACAAAATTTTCATTTACATCTGTCAAAACCATAACTTCTGGAATTACTGTTTGCATAATAGTATAACCACATTTTGGAATAAAAGCAGTCACTAAACCACAACCCGATTTTATTGCAGCTTTACTTGACAAACAAACTGAACCAATTTTGCCATAACTTCCACCAATTATAAGTGCATGACCTTGAATTCCTTTGTGTGAGTTGGCTGGAATTGGTTTGTAAATTTCTAGAATTTCTGTTTTAAAAATTTTTTTAGGAATTTGCATTTTGTAATAGATTAGTTTTTTAAAATTATGGAATTTTAATGGAATTACCAAACCTTATTTTTAGCACTGTTGCCCTAGCCCAGATAAAAATGGAAAGCTTTGCGAAGGAAAATTCTATTTTTTCTTACTTTAAAAAAGCGACCAACGGAAGCTCTTTTTAAAGTTTAGAAAAAAAGATTTTTACAAGTAAACTTGAAATGTATAGCTGGAAAAAGCTTCAAATTATTGCACAAAAATTTATATTTTTTAGTTACTTTAGCGACTTGAAAAAACTAATTATTTTACAATGAAAAATACAGCTTTATCTCATATTCACGAAAGTTTGGGTGCAAAAATGGTTCCGTTTGCAGGTTACAATATGCCAGTTTCCTATGAAGGTGTGAACGCTGAACACGAGATTGTGCGCAGTGGTGTTGGGGTTTTTGACGTTTCGCATATGGGTGAATTTTTAATTAGTGGTGAAAATGCGTTGGCTTTAATTCAAAAAGTTACTTCTAATGATGCTTCGGTTTTGGAAATTGGAAAAGCGCAATATTCGT
>NZ_JAYVFH010000226.1:0-17581 GCF_043773265.1 Flavobacterium sp.
TTGACCTACGATTAAATCAAATGAACGAACTTCATAACAACTTGGTAAAGAGTTAAATATCATTCTTGCGTAAATTGTTTGAGGATTTGATGTTGGATCAAAATTTGTAAGATTACTTATTGGGTTTAAATTAGATTGTGCATCAGCAATTGACCTATGATAAGTAAGAGTATAATCAGTTGGTGATTGTGTACCAAAAATAATTGGAGTTTGAAGTGAAATATCAAAAGTTTCATTATTTAATATAACATCTTTACACTGCAAGATTGATTCTGGTTGAGTCATGGCAACCAAAGAAAGTAAGGCATCAACATCATAAATTTTATTAACAATGTTTCCGCAAATATCTTCTACTTGAAAAGTATAAATTCCTACTGGTAAATTATAAAATGTATTAGAGTTTCCGTTGTTGATAAAAAACGATGCACCATCTTTAGTAGTTATTGTATATGTTAATGGACCTTGACCATTGGCTTCAATTATTACATCAAGATTTCCACTAGTTGTACAAGGAAGTCTATTAGCATCAACTATTTCTAGTGCTTGATTAAAACTTAATGTTGGACTCAATATTTCAATACAACTTTTATCAGACGTAGCTGCTCCAGTATTAATTAAAACACCATTGTTATATGATAAAAAATGTCGAACAATTCTAAAAGTTCCGTTATATGATAAATTAAAGTTAGTAGTATTGTTATTCAACTGAAAAGAATTAGATAAAGTAGGTAAAGTACCTTCTGGGTATACTTCATTTGTTGCAGGATTACCCCAAGTATTTGCAGAACTATCTATTAATTTTTGCAACCAAAAACTTTGACTTGTTGTGCCATTACTAATAAAATCTAATGGAATGTTAAATGAACCACAATTTGGCACTAACGAAAATGTACTTCTAGTAATAGTATATCCTGCTGCAACAACTGAAACAGAATTACTAAAATTACATTCATCAATAGCTGTAAAATTATAATTTCCGGCTGGTAAATTATCTAAATATAGTTTTCCATTAGCAGTAATATTTGGAGTTAATACTATTGGAATTGGTTGCGAAAATGCTGATGGAGCAGAAACTAAATTTACTGAAGTTAATTTTCCGTTTAAACTTGATAACTCTATAGATGTTGTTTGCAAGGAACATCCTGGTCTTATTGAACTTGAAAGTCCTTTATTTACATATATTGGAACGGTACAATTTATTGGTGATAAAACACTAGTACAATTGTCTGTTACTACAATAGTATAATCTCCTAGCGGAACTGGATTCAAAACTAATAAACCATCAGCATCAATCAACGAAGTTACATTATGTGGCAACACATTTGGATAACTTGAAGGTGCAGCTGTTATAGTTGCTGTTACAATTTCATAATTTGGAATTGAAACTACTATATATCCTGAATTAGTTAAGCATCCATTATTACCAGGAACAACAGATGGAATTGCAGGATTATATACTATAGTAAATGTTCTAGTTGTTGTTCTACCACAACTATCAGTTATTTCTACAGAATAAGAACCTAAAGGAACTATGTTTACATCAGACCCAAACTGAACCAATTCTTGATTATTTGGTCCAGGATAAGCAGTATTAAATGCACTCGGATTAAATCCAGCTGGAACACTTGTGAAATTTAATGTAAATGGTGCTGTAAAATTTGCAGCAGTTAAACTAAAATAATTTTCATTACAATCTAAAACAAAAATATTGCTTGTTAAAGTTATTCCAATATCAACAACAAAATTTTGTGTATATGTACTTCCACATGCATCAAGAATTGTAATATCATAATTATACGTTTGATTAATATAATCGGGAAGTGTCATTACTAAATCTTGCGAAGTTGCATTTCCATTTAATAGATTTAAATTATAATTTAAGTCTGCACTTCCATCTGGTGGATGAACTGTATAGCTTATAGATAATGGATATCCAATAACTGTTCCTGATGACGCAGTAATATTATTAGTTGCTACTGTAAAATTACATGATGGTGGCGAAGTATTTGCAAATGTTGGTGCTGCAATTACAATTCCAGTTGTATTCATATTTACTGTAAAAGTTTGCACCACTCCTATTCCGCAATTATCAAAAACTCTAATTTTATATACACCAATTGGCAAGCCACTAAAAGTGTTGCTAGATTGTGCTGGAAAAAGCATTGGACCAGCAAAAATCTCATAAGTCATGCCAACACCAGAAACTATATTTACAGAAATATTACTTGTATTTGAACATGCCTGATTTAAACTAACAACCGAATAAGTTAATGGTACAATATTATTGTTTACTACAACATCTTGTTGCTGAGTTGTAACAACACTACCAACTGTTTCTTGTGCGACAACTCTATAAGTTGCAGCAGATAATCCGCTAATAAAATTACTAGGAACTGTTGCATAAGGTGTGGTTACATCTGGTAATTTATAAACAATATAAACCAAAACACCACTTGGGTTTGCACTTGAAGCTGTAAAAGTTATAGAGCCATTTCCAGCACATGTTTCGTTTGTTGGAACCGCATTAAATGTGAAACCAAATAATGTTGCAGGTAATAAAATTAACCACAAGAAAATACTTCTAAATTTTCTTAACATATAGTAGGTATTTATATTTTTCTTCATTTGATTGAATTGGGGAATTCTTTAACAAACATAAAAAACAATTTATTAAAAAATGCATTTTGTCAGTAAAAAAACGCATTTCATCGATTATTTACTGATAATTTACATTTATTATATGTATTGTCTTACATTTTTAAATAAAATAAGTGTGGGTTTATTTAGTAGAACTCTAAAAAACAAAAAATAGTATAATAACATTAAAATAAATAGCTTATAATCAATATGTTATTTAAACAATAATACAATAGTGGAATTTAAATAATAATAAAACTATATTTAAATTTAAAAAAAAAGTGCCTGATTTCTCAGGCACTTTTAAATTATTTTTTAAACTAATTAAGCTTTTTTCTCTTCTGCTTTTTTAGAAGCACAACATCCGCTTGCTTTTTTTTCTCCATCACCACAAGATTTTTTTTCATCTGCAGAACAAGATTTTTCAGTTTTTGCTTTTTTCTTTTTTTGTTTTGGCTCTTGTGCATTTACATTCATAGAAAATAAAAATGCTACTACAGCTAAAATTGATGCTACTTTTTTCATATTATTTATTTTTAAATTTAAGTTTAATTTACTTTTATTAAGCCCAAAAATATACTTTTATTTTATACAACAATTATTTTTAACATTTTATTTACTACTTCAATGTTGAAGGACAAACAAAACTTGTAGTTTTAATTTCAGTATTTTTAATCGCTGCAAATCCTCCTTTTATATCTATAACATTATGATATCCACGAGATTTTAAAATTGAAGCTGCAATTACCGATCTATAACCTCCAGCGCAATGAACATAAAAATTTTTATCTTTTGGAAATTCTGTTAAGTGTTCGTTTAAAAAATCTAGTGGTGTTGATGGTACATCCAAAATATGTTCGGCAGTATATTCTCCAGGTTTTCTAACATCAAAAATTGCAGAAGTACTTGTAGTTTTTGCTTCTAATTCTTTAGCTGTAATAGAATTTAAAGTATCAAATTCTAATCCTTCTTTTTTCCATGTTTCAAAACCTCCATTTAAATATCCTATAGTATTATCATAGCCAACTCTTGCCAATCTAGTTATAGTTTCGTTTTCTCTTCCTTGTGGAGTAATTAATAATATTGGTTGTTTACTGTCTAAAATTAATGAACCAACCCATGGTGCAAACTGTCCATCAATTCCAATAAAAATAGATTTCGGAATATGACCATTTGAAAAATCATCTTGATGGCGAACATCCAATATCAACGCATCGGTTTCATTAGCAACTAGTTCAAATGTTTTAGCGTCAAATGCTTTTGCTTCTTTTATTATGTTTTCTACATCGCTGTATCCTTCTTTGTTTAACTTAACATTCATTGGAAAATATGCTGGTGGTGGCAATAATCCATCGGTAACTTCTGTAATAAATTCATCACGAGTCATATTTGCTCGCAAGGCATAATTATTTTTTTTCTGGTCGCCAATACTTCCAATTGTTTCTTTACTCAAGTTTTTTCCGCAAGCACTTCCTGCTCCATGTGCTGGATATACAATTACTTCATCTGCAAGTGGCATAATTTTATTTCTTAAACTATCAAATAAAATTCCTGCCAAATCTTCTTGTGTCATTGTAGCTGCTTTTTGAGCCAAATCTGGCCTTCCCACATCGCCTAAAAATAATGTGTCTCCACTAAACAATGCATAATCTTTTCCGTCTTTATCTTTCAATAAATAACACGAGCTTTCCATTGTGTGTCCTGGAGTATGCAAACAGGTGATTGTAATTTCACCAAGCTTAAAAACTTCTCCATCTGTTGCAATATGAGCTTTAAAACTTGTAGTTGCATTAGGTCCAAAAATTATTGGAGCATTAGTTTTTTCGGCCAGAGTTACATGTCCGCTTACAAAATCGGCATGAAAATGAGTTTCAAAAATATATTTTAATTTTGAATTAGTTGAGTTCAATTTATCAATATAAGGTTGCGTTTCTCTTAACGGATCAATAATAGCAACTTCGCCATTACTTTCAATATAATATGCACCTTGTGCTAAACAACCTGTGTAAATTTGTTCTATTTTCATTGGATATAATTTCTATACAAAAATAACTTTTTTTTAAATGTTACTTTAAATTTTGTTGGGTTTTAATAAATATTTATGACAATAATAATTCTTTGATGATAATATAGAATCCAATAAAAAGTACAAAAACTCCAAAAATAGTTTTCAATTTGTTACCATTTATTTTCTTAGATAAATAATTTCCAATAAATATTCCTAAAATAGATAATGCCGTAAAAATGAACAATAAATTCCAATCAATAACAGAGTTGACTTGCAAATCGCCAACAAAACCAACTAATGATTGAATTGCAACTATAAAAAGTGAAGTTCCAACAGCAATTTTCATAGGTGTTTTTGCAAAAAAAATCAAGGTAGGAATAATTAAAAATCCACCACCAGCACCAACAAAACCAGCTAATAAACCAATAAATATTCCTTGAAAAATAATTCTAAAATAATTTAATTCTGATGATTCTTTAATTTCTACTTCTGACTTAGAAAATATCATTTTTAAAGAAACTATTATCATTACAATTGCAAAAACAATCATTAACAAAGTTGCCTTAGTAATTTCAAAATCATTAATAATATGAATTGTATTTGAAAGTCTAGGAACAATAAATCTTCTAGTTAAAAAAACTGTAATTAGCGTTGGAATTCCTAACAATAGTACTTTTTTAAAATCAACAAGTTTTTGTTTTGCCTTTTGAATTCCACCAATCATTGCTGTAGAACCAACTATAAACAAAGAATATCCTGTTGCAATAACCGGTTCAACATGAAGGACATAAACCAATATTGGAACCGAAAGAATTGAACCTCCACTACCAATTAAACCTAGTGTGATTCCAACAAAAATTGCCAATACATAACCAACAATTTCATTAATTTCCATTCTTTTTATTTAAAGTATTTTCATAAATTTCTATACATTTTTCAACTGTAACTTTAGAAATTAATTCTCCAATTAAAGCATAAGGAATATCGTCTAATTTTTTAAATCTAACACAACTTTTTCCCATATCTAGTCTAGATTTGCAATGTTTTGGATATTGTTCAACAAACCAATCATGCATTTTTTTATCGCTGTAAAGTACCATGTGATAAATATTTATAGAATTTTTTTGGGATGCCATTGCAAAAAATGGCAATGGCAATTCAGGAGTACAATGATAACCGTTTGGATAAGTTTCATGAGGCACAACATAACCCAACATTCCATAACTCATAACTTCTTTAAATCCTTTTGGAATATTTTCTTGAACTACTTTTCGCAATTTTTGCATAACATTCCTTCTGTCTTCTGGTAATTCTGCAATATATTTATCTGGTGAAGTTGCTTGTGATTGCATTATTTTTTATTTTTAGTGTAACTAATATTATTTTTTATTACTAATATATTTTAACAAAAGTAATGATAAAAAAATTTAATAGATTTACATTTTAATATTGTACTATATTTTATGTCTAAAAATACTATACGAAAAGATAAAACCTGTTTAAACTGCAATTATGTTGTTGCCGAACGTTTTTGTCCTAATTGTGGGCAAGAAAATACTGATACAAGAAAAACTTTTTATCACTTATTTGTGCATTTCTTTGAAGATTTAACCCATTATGAAAATGCTTTTTGGAAAACCATAAAAAATCTATTATTAAGACCTGCATCATTGACTAAAGAATATCTTTCTGGAAAAAGATTGTCCTACCTTGCTCCTGTTAGACTATATATTTTTATAAGTATAATTACATTTTTTTTATTGTCAGTAATACCAACTAATGATGATTCTAATATAGTAAATATTAATAACACTTCTAATAAAGAAATAAAAAATGGATTTTATAGTTATGATAAAGAAGTTGAAAAGGAAAGAAAAAAAGACTCCATACAAAATGATTCTATCAATAAAAAAAACATAAGCAAAGAAGAATTAAAAATTGAAGAACTAAAAAAACAAGGTGTTTTAAGTGCAAAAGAAGCAGATTCTATTAAAAAATTTATTGAAATTGCTAAAAAAAATAATAAAAACGACAATACTTTTAACTTTGGATATGATTCTGTAGAAAAAATGGATTCTATTAGAAAAGTAAATCCTGGTGAAATAAATGATTTAGAATATTGGTTAAGTAAAAAAGCAATTCCAATAAATAAAAAATACAACAATGATGAGCTATTAGAAAAATTCACAAAACAAGCTGAGCAAAATTTTCCTAAAACATTATTTATTTACATGCCTTTGTTTGCCTTTGTATTATGGTTGTTTCATAGTAAAAAAAGATGGTATTATTTTGACCACGGAATCTTTACATTGCATTATTTTTCATTCTTATTGCTAATTACATTACTGCTTTTTTTGATAAATAAATTATTTGAATACTGTGGTGATTTTTCAATAGTTACAATAGTAAAAGTTATAATAAATACCATTGGTTATGTTTGGATGTTTTATTATTTCTTTCCTGCTCATCATAGATTTTATGGTGAAACAAGAATGATTTCTTTTATAAAAAGTACAGTAATGCTATTTATAAACATGATATTAATATCAATAATTTTAATTTTATTTGCAATTTACACCTTCATTAATATATCATAATACTATGAAAAAAATAATTATTACATCATTAATCTCAATGTTGTTTTTGTCTTGTTCAACAAAAAAAGCAATACAAACCAAAGCTAAACCATTAGAGATTAATAATTACATAAATTCAATTACTCAAGAAGAATTAAAAACCAATTTAACCGTTATTGCATCAGACGAAATGCAAGGCAGAGAAACAGGAAGTGAAGGTCAAAAAATGGCTGGAAAATATTTAATTGACCAATATAAAAAAGCTGGAATTTCTTTTCCAAAAGGAGCAACAGATTATTATCAAAAAGTTCCAGCAGCTTATCTTAATCAAAAAAGAAATGAAGGTTTACAAGATTCTGAAAATATTTGGGCGTTTATAGAAGGTAGTGAACATCCAGAAGAGATTATTGTAGTTTCTGCTCATTATGACCATATCGGAATTAAAAATGGTGAAATATACAACGGTGCAGACGATGACGGAAGCGGAACTGTGGCACTTTTAGAAATTGCACAAGCTTTTCAAAAAGCCAAAAATGAAGGTCATGGACCAAAACGTTCCATTTTAATTCTACATGTAACTGGCGAAGAACATGGATTGCATGGTTCAAGATATTATTCAGAAAATCCTTTGTTTCCTTTAAAAAATACAGTTGCCGATGTAAATATTGATATGATTGGTCGAAGAGATGAAAACCATAAAGATTCTAATAATTATATCTATTTAATAGGTTCAGATTATTTATCTACCGATTTATACAACATTTGTGAAAGCGTAAATTCTAAATTTATTAATTTAAATATTGATTATAAATATAATGATAGAGCCGATAAAAACAGATTTTACTACCGTTCAGACCATTATAACTTTGCTAAAAACGGTATTCCATCGGTATTTTTATTCAATGGAGTTCATGCAGATTATCACAAACAATCAGACGAAGTTGATAAAATAGAATTTGATGCTTTAACTAAAAGAACCCAACTTGGTTTTATAATTACATGGGAAATTGCAAATAGAGAAAAAAGAATTGTTGTTGATAAAGACGGAAAGTAGTTTTTATTTTTTTTGTTTTAAAACCTTGCAATATATTCTTTTAGTAAATTTTCAGAGAAAAATAATGATGAATAAGATTCATTGGCTTGCAAATTGCTCTTTTCAAATTCTGCCAACTGTTTTAAGTAGAATTTCAATTGTTCCTGAGTCAATAAATTTCTATAATCTTGTTCTTGTCTAATCAATGTTTTTATAAATAAATTAGTATCTTTTTCATCCTCAGTCACATTCATTTTATTATAAATTATTACAATTTCTTTGTATTGATTGATAAATAATTCTTTAAAAACTGGGTTTTGTTCTTCGGTATAATTTACAATTCCGAAAGTAATTTTTCCTTTGGTTTGCCAATATGCAGTTTCTCCTTCTTCTCCTTTTTTAACAAAATTCTGAATAGCAGCAACCTTCAATTTGATTGATTTTTCAAATTGCGCAAAGCTCAAAATCGGAATTAAAAGAAATAAAAATACTATTTTCATTATTATTTTAAATATTTAAAGAGCAAATTTAATTTTTTTTTGATAACAAAAATGCATTTAACTATTTATTAGCAAATTTGAAAACTATTCACTTTATTTGACACATATAACCAAACTTACCAGATGAAGAACCTTACAATTCAAGACATTAATGCTGTTTTAAATGGTATACTTGTTGGAAAAACAAATCAATCAATAACTGCGCCAGAACAATTGGAATTGGCTAGTGAAACCGAAATTTCATTTATTGGAAATAAAAAATATGAAAAATTTTGGGCAACTTCCAAAGCTTGTGCAGCAATTGTAAACGAAGACATTACTATTGAACCTGGCGAAAACAGATGTTTTATTAAAGTAAAAAATGCCGATTTAGCAATGTCGCAAGTTCTTGAACTATTTGCTCCAGAACCACCACAATTTGACGAGTTGATTCATCAAACTGCAACAATTCATAAATCAGCAAAAATTGGAATCGGAACAAAAATTGGTGCAGGTTGTTATATTGGACCAAATGTTGAAATTGGCGAAAATGCTACAATTTATCCAAATGTCACCATTTTAGACGAAAGTAAAATTGGAAAAAACACCATAATTTGGTCTGGAGCAGTCGTTAGAGAACGCTGTATTATTGGTAACAACTGTATTCTTCATCCAAATGCTACAATTGGTGCAGATGGTTTTGGTTTTAGACCTTGCCCAGAAAAAGGTTTGGTAAAAATTCCTCAAATTGGTAATGTAGTTTTAGGAAACTATGTAGAAATTGGAGCCAACTCATCAGTTGATAGAGGAAAATTTAGCTCAACAGTTCTTGGTGATGGTTGCAAAATTGATAATTTAGTTCAAATTGGTCACAATAGTAAACTTGGAAAATTTTGTATAATGGCAGGAAATAGCGGTCTTGCTGGATCAGTAACTTTAGGAAACGGAGTAATTATTGGCGGAAGCGCTTCAATAAAAGATCATTTAACAATTGGTGACGGAGCAATTGTTGGTGCTGGTTCTGGAGTTGCAGCAGATGTTCCTGCAGGTAAAACTGTATTGGGTTATCCTGCTGTTGACGCAAGAACTGCTTTAAAACAATGGGCAATTCTAAAAAGAATGGCAACAGAATAATAAAATAAAAAATATAAAAACTAAAAAAGTCTTGAATTTCTTCAAGACTTTTTTTTGGGTGAATGACCGGGTTCGAACCGGCGACCCTCGGTACCACAAACCGATGCTCTAACCAACTGAGCTACAATCACCATTTGTAATGCGAGTGCAAATATAGAATTTATCTTTTCTATTACAAAGAAAAAAAATAAAAATTATTTCAAATCTGATAAGCTATTGACTGTCAAATATCTTTCTGTTGTAAAACCTTCTCCATACTCTACTCCTACAATTCTTCCTAAATCTTGTGCGCGATATTTTACACTATCCAAAAAGTTTTTTGAACTTATTGGCGATTCAGGTTCTTTTGCCTTTGGATTATAAAATTGTGAGCTGTATGCCAAAATTGATTCCATTTTTATATCAATAAAATTAGAAATATCTACAACAAAGTCAGGTTCAAGATTTTTCCATTGAATGTAATGATATACCACTTTTGGTCGCCAAGCAATTTGTTTTTCTCCATTTATTTCGGTTTCAATCATTCGCAAACCAGATAAAAAACAAGAATCAGAAACTAATTTACTTCCTTTTCCGTGATCAATATGTCTATCATCAATTGCGTTACATAATACAATTTCTGGTTGATACTTTCTAATCATTTTGATGATTTTCATTTGATGTTCTTCATCATTTACAAAAAAACCATCGCGCATATCAAGGTTTTCTCTAGCAGAAATTCCAAGTATTGCAGAAGCTTTAACTGATTCTGAATTTCTAATTTCAACCGAACCACGAGTTCCAAGTTCGCCACGAGTTAAATCGATAATTCCAACTTTTTTTCCAAGCGAAATTTCTTTGGCAATTGTTCCGCTACAACCCAATTCTACATCGTCTGGATGCGCGCCAAAAGCTAAAATATTTAATTTCATATGTCATTGCGAGTTTGCGAAGCAATCTCATTATTTATTATTTTTAAAACTTTGTATTTCTTATTTTGCTAATTGAATTTTCACAAAACATTTTTCATTGTCATTGATTTGTTTTCTGTTTCTTCAAATTCTTTTTCAGGATTACTATCTTTTGTAATTCCACATCCAACAAAAATTGTTGCAGTGTTTTTTTCAAGATTCATACATCGTAAATTTACAAATAAATTAGATTGATTTTCTTTATAAGTCAAAAAATCTTTTTTCCATTCTCCTAAAAATCCTGCATAAAAATCTCTATCATAATCTTCATTTTCTATTATAAATTTCATTGCTTCACGTTTTGGATAACCACAAACCGCAGGAGTTGGATGTAAAACAGTAATGATTTCTGAAATTGAATTAATATCATATATTTTAGCTTGAATATCTGTTTTTATATGAATTAAATTTCCTGCTTCAAAGTTATACGGTTTAGAAAATGTAACTTCATTAGAATACTTTTTTAATTTATCAACTATATAATTTGTTACTATTTGTTGCTCTAAAACTTCTTTTTTATTCCATACAACTGTTTCATTATCAATAATTAATTGTGTTCCAGCTAAGGCAACTGTTTTTATAAAATCATTTTCTATTTTCAAGAATTGTTCTGGAGTTGCTCCTATCCAAAAACCAACTTTTGGGTGATAAAAACAATATATAAATGCGGTTGGGTAATTATTTATTAATTTATTAAAAACAATTTTTATATCAAAATTTTCAACCTCAATTGATTCTTTTCTTGAAAGAACAACTTTTTCAAAACTTTCGCTGTTAATCTCATCTACTGCTTTTTCAACTAATTTTATAAATTTATTTTTTGCGTATGAATCTGTTTCTAATTGAATATTTTTAGAAAAAATATAATCCAATTCAGAATAATTTTCAAAATAAATATCAGAAAAATTTTCAGGAATTAAATAGCGTTTTTTATTATCAAATGAAACAAAAGCAAAACCACTTTCTGAACTAGAATCAAGTTCAATTAAATCATCATTTTTTTGAAAAAGTGCGATTATTTTAGTAGAATTTGGCTTGCAGTAACATACAAATGGTAGTTTATTTTGCCTATGATTCTTTATTTTTTCAAATAGTAAACTCATCTTCCTTTACTTGGTAAAATCATATTCGTCAATTTGCAAAGCGAGATTAATTTGTGTTCTTCATCAACAATTCTAATTTCCCAAAGATGAATACTTGCTCCTTTATGAATTATTTTGGCGGTTGCAGTAACAATTCCTTCGCGTTTACTTCTAACATGATTTGCAGAAATTTCTATTCCGCGAACTTCTTGCTTTTCGGGATTTACAAACATGATTGATGCTGCGCTTCCAACACTTTCTGCCAAAGCAACACTTGCGCCACCATGAAGTAATCCCATTGGTTGATGCACTCTAGAATTTACTGGCATTGTAGCAACTAGAAAGTCTTCTCCAGCATCGATATATTCAATTTCTAGTGTTTCCATCAAGGTGTTTTTAGACCATTCATTACACAAACGAAGCATTTTTTCTTTATCAAAAGACATAGTAATTTATTTTATTACAAAACTAGTTATTTTTTAAAAGAAAAGTAAGATAGTTTTACAATTACAAACTAATTTCGTGAATATTGCGTTATTAATTTTTATAAATTTCGGTTTTTGAAATTTCAAATAAATACATACATTTACAAAAATTCATAACCTCTATGAGAAATTCTTTATTTATACTTCTTTTTGGACTATTAATTTCTTTAAGTTCATGTCGCAGTGACTTTGATTTTCAACCAAGTACTGGCGGTTTGACTTTTTCTAAAGACACTGTTTATCTTGATACTGTTTTTACCAATATTGGTTCCAGCACTTACAGATTAAAGGTCTATAATAAAAGTGATACCGATATTTCTATCCCAAAAATTCAGTTGGCAAAAGGCACAAGTTCTAAATACCGAATGATGATTGACGGATTAACAGGTGAAGATGCCGACGCAAGCGGATTTGGAGAAGGAAAAATATTTAATAATGTTGAACTTCTTGCCAAAGATAGTATGTATATTTTTATAGAAACAACAGCTTCAATTCTAGATGCAAACCCAACCGATTTTCTATATACTGACAAAATAGAGTTTCATAATATTTCTGGTGCGCCACAAACCGTTGATTTAGTTACACTTATTCAAGATGCAGTTTTTATTTATCCTAACAGACCAATTGATACAGGAATTAAGGAAACCTTATCTTTAAATGGAATTCCATCTGATATTGAAGGTCATGAACTTTCTGGTTCATTATTAAATTGGACTAACGAAAAACCTTATGTTGTTTACGGATTTGCTTTGGTTCCAAACGGAACTGTTTTAAATATTGAACAAGGAACAAAAGTGCATTTTCATGCCAATTCTGGTTTGATTATTGATAAGTTGGGGACACTAAACATCAACGGACAATTATCTGATTATGATGCAGAAGGAATTGTTACGCTTGATAAAGAAGTGAGGTTTGAAGGCGATAGATTAGAACCATTTTTTGAAGATGTTCCGGCGCAATGGTTTGGAGTTATTAATTTTTCTTTAAATAATAATGTCATTGAACATTTGACTTTAAAAAATGCAACACTCGGAATTTTTAATGCACCTTTAGATATTGACGCACCATATATTACAAAACTAGATATTTCAAATTCACAAATATACAATTGCTCTAACATTGGAATTCTATCAAGAGGTTCAGAAATAAATGGAAGTAATTTGGTTATTAATTTTTCTGGACAGGCCAATATAGCTTGTACTTATGGCGGAACTTACAATTTTACACATTGTACTTTTAATAATAATTGGTCTAGTTCTAAGCAAGTTGCTGTTTTATTAAATGATTATTTAGAAACTGACACTGCTCTTTATGTAAACAATCCGATTAATGTTTTTAATTTTACAAATTGTATTGTTTATGGTTCAAATCAAAACGAAATATTTATTGAACAAAAAGGAACAAATCCATTCAGTTACAACTTCACAAATTGTTTAATTAAAGTAAACAATACCAATAATAATCCTTTATATCCACCAACAAATACAACAAATTATAATGTTGGATGCAAAATTGCAACTAATTCATCTATTTTTAATCCAAAATTTAAAGACGTAAATAAAAATCAATTAAACTTATTAGAAGATTCTGCTGCCATCGGTTTTGGAATAACAAGTAGTGTTACAAATGATATTTTAGGAAATCCAAGAACTACTTCTATTGATTTGGGTGCTTATCAATATATTCCATAACTGATTATATATTTTTCTTAAATTTTAAAAACAGTCATTAACAATTGACTGTTTTTTTTTGTTATTAACTTTTGTGTCAAATCGATTAACAATAAATCCAAATAAATACTTTTATCAAAACCAATAAACCTAATAAACAATGAAATCAAAACTACAATTACTTATTCTTTTAAGTTCCTTTCTATCATTTTCACAAATTCCAACTGGATATTATAGTACAGCTACTGGAACAGGATACGCATTAAAAACGCAACTTTACAATAAAATTAAAGGTCATACCAATAATGGATATGCAGGTTTGTGGACAACTTATGCAACCTCAGACAGAGACAATCAATATGAAAACGACAATACCGTTTTCGATTTATATTCTGAAAACCCAAATGGAATTGATCCTGTAATTTTTGCTTATGGAACTAATCAATGCGGAACATATACAACTCAAGGAAATTGTTACAATAGAGAACATATAATTCCTCAATCTGTATTTAATTCTGCTTCGCCAATGGTTGCAGATGCACATTTTATTCCACCAGTTGATGGATATGTAAACGGAATGCGATCAGACAATCCACACGGAACAGTAGCTGTTGCAGCTTGGACTTCGCTTAATGGAAGTAAAGTTGGCACAAGTTCTGTTGTTGGATATACAGGTAAAGTTTTTGAACCACTAAACGATTTTAAAGGTGATATTGCAAGAATGTATTTCTATTTTGCAACAAGATATGAAAATACTGTTTCAACATATATTTTTGATATGTTTAACGGAACTAGTAATCAGGTTTTTACTACTCCATTTTTAAATATGCTAATAACTTGGCACAATCAAGATCCAGTAAGTGCAAGAGAAATTGCTAGAAATAATGCAATTTATGCTAGACAATTAAATAGAAATCCATTTATTGATCATCCAGAATATGTAAGTATGATTTGGGGTGGAACACCACCAACTCTAGACACAACAATTCCAACTACTCCAGCAAATTTAGTTGCTTCTAATATTACAACAACTTCATTACAATTAAATTGGACAGCTTCAACAGATAATATTGGTGTTACAAGTTACGATGTATTTATGAATGGAATATTTAAAACCAATGTTGCCTCAACAACAGCTTCAATAACTAACTTGACATCTGGAACTAATTATTCTTTTTATGTAAATGCAAAAGATGCAGCATCAAATGTTTCTGCAAATAGTACTACAATTAATACAGCTACACTAGCTGTTTCTTTAGTAACTGATTTATATTTTTCAAAATATATTGAAGGTTCATCAAATAATAAAGTTTTAGAAATTGCAAATGGAACTGGAACTTCTGTTACTTTATCATCTTACATTGTAAAAAAACAAACAAATGGTGCTGGAGCTTGGAGTACTGGAATTACATTATCTGGAACTTTAGCAAATGGAGCAAAATATGTAATGTTAAACAGTAGTACTTCATTAACTTGTTATTCTGTTGCTTCTGCGAATTATTCTAGTGCAGGAAACGAACTAACTTTTAACGGAAATGATGCTGTTGGATTGTTTAAAAATGGAGTTTTAATAGATATTATTGGAACATTTAATGGAGGAACAGCAAACTTTGCTATAGATGAAACATTAAGAAGAAATACTACAGTTGCTGTTCCTAAAGCTACTTTTAATAAAACCACAGATTGGACAGTGTATTCTCTTGATACTTGTAGCGGAATTGGAAATAAATTTGTAGCAACAGAAGAACCAATTTCTGTTTTTGACTTTAAGTTATATCCAAATCCATCAAATGGTGATTTTACTATTCAATTGAGTAACGAAAATTCAATTTATAATGTAGAAATATTTTCAACTTTAGGACAAAAAGTATTTGAAAAACAAAATAATATTGAAACTTTAGTAATAAACAATTTACAAATCGGAATCTATTTAGTTAATATTACTGTAGGAGATAAATCACTAAAGAAAAAAATTATCATAAATTAAATATCTAAAAGCTTCCAAAAAAATGGAAGCTTTTTTTATAAATAAATTGTCAAAAACTCGTTAAAAACTATTCTATTTAGCTTTGTAAATTGTAGCAATTAAACTAAATTTGCATAACAACTAAATTGAATTTCTCAGATGAGAATCTGAAACGCTGATATAAATTCAGCGTAAACAAGTTCAGATTAAACTACAACACAATGATTCATTTTTTCGGAAACGAAACAACTACTTTATTTGCTGTGCAATCACATGAAGAATTGTCGGCAAAAACTATCTCAAAATTAAATTGGCTTTTTAATTCTGAACTTGTTTCAGATTCTCATCAATCTGTTTCAGATTCTCATAAATCTGTTTCAAATTCTCAATCAAACAAATCTAAATCCGTTCTTGCGGATTTTTTTGTTGGTCCACGAGCCACAATGATAACTCCTTGGAGCACAAATGCTGTCGAAATTACTCAGAATATGGGAATTGAAAACATTATCAGAATTGAAGAATTTCACAAAGTTTCTAGCGATTTCTCTGATTTTGATCCAATGCTTTCGCAGAAATATTCTGAATTAAATCAAGATATTTTTACTGTAAATATTCAACCAGAAGCTATTTTAGAAATAGAAAACATTTCTGAATACAATAAAAAAGAAGGTTTGGCTTTAAGCCAAGATGAAGTAGACTATTTAGAAAATTTATCTAAAAAATTAAATAGAAATCTTACAGATTCTGAAGTTTTTGGGTTCTCACAAGTCAATTCAGAGCATTGCCGACACAAAATTTTCAATGGAACTTTTGTAATTGATGGCGTTGAACAAGAATCGTCATTGTTCAAAATGATTAAGAAAACTTCTGCCGAAAATCCGAATGAAATTGTTTCTGCGTACAAAGATAATGTGGCATTTATCAAAGGTCCCAAAGTGCAACAATTTGCTCCAAAATCTGCCGATAAACCAGATTTTTATGAAGTAAAAGATTTTGAATCGGTACTTTCTTTAAAAGCAGAAACGCATAATTTCCCAACTACAGTTGAACCTTTTAATGGAGCAGCAACTGGTTCTGGCGGAGAAATTCGTGATCGTTTGGCTGGCGGACAAGGTTCGTTACCACTTGCAGGAACAGCAGTTTACATGACATCTTATTCAAGATTAACAAACAATCGCGAATACGAAAACGGAATGCCTGAACGAAAATGGTTGTATCAAACGCCAATGGATATTTTGATAAAAGCATCCAATGGCGCATCCGATTTTGGAAATAAATTTGGACAACCTTTAATAACTGGTTCGGTTTTGACTTTTGAGCATGAGCACTTCGACGCTTCGACAAGCTCAGCGCAGGCACGCAAACTAGGTTACGATAAAGTAATAATGCAAGCTGGAGGAATTGGTTACGGAAAACTAGATCAAGCCATAAAAAAGAAACCAACTGCTGGAGATAAAATTGTAATTCTTGGTGGAGAAAATTATAGAATAGGAATGGGTGGCGCAGCAGTTTCGTCTGCAGATACTGGAGCTTTTGGTTCTGGAATTGAATTAAATGCAAT
>NZ_JAYVFH010000227.1:0-69125 GCF_043773265.1 Flavobacterium sp.
CCGCTTGCGTGAACTGCTTTTACTTTGCTTTTTACAACACTTAAAATGGCATCAATATCGTGAATCATTAAATCTAAAACTACAGGAACATCTGTACCACGAGGATTAAATTCTGCCAAGCGATGCGTTTCTATAAACATTGGATTTTCAATCATATTTTTTACAGCAGTAAATGCAGGATTAAATCGTTCAACGTGACCAACTTGTCCTTTAACGTTATATTCTTTAGACAAAGCAATGATTTCTTCGGCTTCAAGAACAGTTGTTGCAATTGGTTTTTCTATAAAAACATGTTTGCCACTTTTTATGGCAACTTTTGCACATTTGTAATGAGAAAGAGTAGGAGTAACAATATCAATAACATCAACTGCGTGAAGTAATCTTGCAATGGTATCAAATTGTTTATAACCAAATTCGGCTTCAATTTTGGCACCGTTTTCGTGATTTTCATCATAAAAACCAACCAATTCATATTTTTCAGATTGTTGTAATAATCGTAAATGTATTTTTCCAAGATGACCAGCACCTAAAACGCCAACTTTTAGCATAAAATTAAATTTTATCAAAAGTACTAATTATATAATAAATTCCAATGTTGAAATTTTAAATTCCAATTGAAAAATAAATAGATTAAATATGAATTTTGTAATTTGAAAATTCATATTTTTAATGTTATTTTACGAAAACTTATTTACTACTAAATTGAATAATACAAACAAGCATCAAGGACTTAGAAATCAACTGGCTAAAATTCTTGAAGACAAAGGAATTATAGATAGAAATGTATTGGAAGCAATTAAAAAAATTCCGAGACATTTATTTTTAGATTCTAGTTTTGAAAATTTTGCCTACCAAGACAAAGCATTTCCAATTGGTAAAGATCAAACAATTTCGCAACCTTATACTGTTGCATTTCAGAGTCAACTATTAGAAGTTAAAAAAGGTGATAAAATTTTAGAGATTGGAACTGGAAGTGGTTATCAAACTGCAGTTTTATGTTTTCTTGGTGCCAAAGTATATTCGGTAGAACGACAAAATGAATTGTTTAAAAAAACATCTAGATTTTTGCCAACTTTAGGTTACAGACCAAAATCATTTGTTTTTGGAGATGGATATATTGGACTAGAAAGTGAAGCACCTTTTGACAGTATTATTGTAACTGCTGGTGCGCCAATTATTCCGCAACCACTTATGGCTCAATTAAAAATAGGAGGAAGACTTGTAATTCCGCTTGGAGAAAAAATACAGGTAATGACTTTGTTAATTAGAAAAAACGAAACTCAATTTGAAAGACACGAATTTGGAAATTTTATTTTTGTACCTTTATTAGAAAATAAAAATTAACATGAAGAATTTTTTACTATTTATTCTTTTTTTACCTATTAGCTTTTTTGCACAAGGTTATACAAGTTATTTTACTGGAAATGCAACTAATATTACTACCAATCCAGAGTTTGGTGTTTGTTTAATGGGTGGAGCAACAGAACATGATAATGCTATGATTTGGTTGTTACAAAAAGCTAATGGTGGTGATGTTGTAGTATTGCGTTCATCTGGAAGCAATGGTTATAATGATTATTTATATTCTCAGTTAGGAGTAACTGTAAATTCAGTCGAAACTATAGTTATAACTTCTGTTGCTGGAGCTACAAATCCTTATGTATTGAATAAAGTTGCTAATGCCGAAATGATTTGGTTTGCTGGTGGCGATCAATGGAATTATGTTTCCTATTTTAAGGACAATGCATTAGAAGATTTATTAAATGTTCACGTATCAACAAAACATGCGCCAATTGGTGGTACAAGTGCTGGAATGGCAATTTTAGGAGGAAGATATTTTTCTGCACAAAATGGTACTGTCACTTCAGCACAAGCAATGGCAAATCCATATGCATCAAATGTTACTTTAGGTGGATATTCTGGTACAACTTTGCCAACTACTGACTTTTTAAATGTTCCTTTTTTAGGAAATGTAATTACAGATACACATTATGATAGTCCAGATAGAAGAGGAAGACATGCTACTTTTATGGCTCTATTTTTTCCTATAACTGTAGTTAATGGTATTGCCTGTAATGAATATGTTGCGGTTTGTATAGGAAATGATGGAAAAGCTAAGGTTTATGGTGATTATCCAAATTATGATGAATTTGCTTATTTTATTGAACCTAATTGTTTTTGGCCAAATCATGTTGAAAATTGTCAATCTGGACAACCATTAACATGGAATTTTGGTGGTGAAGCACTAAAAGTGTATAAAGTTCCAGGTACTATGAACGGAACAAATTATTTTGATTTATCTAACGGATGGCAAAATGGTGGAGTCGGCGGAAACTGGGAACATTGGTCTGTAAATAATGGAGTTTTTTCGGCTGTTGCAGGAACTGGACAAAATTGTGTTTTGGATAATCAAAATTTTGATGAAAAAGAAATCATTTTTTATCCAAATCCTGTAAAAAATGTTTTGTTTATTGATGGATTAACCATTTCTAACTATAAAATTTATGATGCTCAAGGAAGAGTGATCGAAGATGCTGAAACAATTAATTCTAATGAAATAAATGTTGCATCGCTTTTAAATGGAATTTATTTAATAAAAATTTCATTTGATGGAAAAACTATTATAAGGAAATTTATAAAAGAATAATAAAACCCATCTAAATTTAATAAAAACAAGATGAGTTTTAAATATAAGTTATTGTTCAATAATTGACAAATAACGCTCTAAACATTCTTTTTCTATTTGAGCAATAAACAATAAAAAATTTTCTTTATTGTTTGTTGTTTGAGAAGTTTCTAAAGATTGATAATAAGTCATTCTAGAATCATAATCACCTTTTATATTGGCAATTACAAAACCGTTTTGTAATAAAATTAAATTCATTACCAACCGCGAAGTTCTACCATTCCCATCAATAAATGGATGAATTGTTACTAATCTTTCGTGCATTTCTGCAGCAAGAATAATTGGATGCAATTTATTTTTATTGTTTTCATACCAAATAAAATAATCTTCCATTTGTTTAGGAACAATAAAAGGTTGTGGTGGCATATGTGAACTTCCTTTTATCATAACTTGAACTCTTCGATATTTACCAGCATCTTCGGGTATAATTCCTCTAAGAATTAAATTATGAATTGCTAAAACTTCTCTTTCATTAAATGAAAAATTTCGTTCCATTAATAGTTTTATATAACCAATTGCCTCAACATGATTTATTGCTTCTAGGTGTTCACGCATACTTTTTCCTGAAATGGTTAAACCTTCATTTATGACCAAATCTGTCTCACGAAGTGTTAATGTATTTCCTTCAATTCTATTACTTTCAAATGTGTATTCAAGTTCTAGTGCTTGAGCAATTCTAAAACTATCAAATGCACGAAATTTATCAAGCTTTGATTTTAAAACATCAATTTCGGATAATAAATTATTTAAATTTGTAGAAAGTAAATGAGTTGATTTTTGGTAAACTTCTCTTTCTTCTTGAACTTGCATCATTGCTTTTATAGCCAAATTATCATCTCCAATTTCATAAAGAATTCTTTGTTTTAGCCAAGCGACCATCAATGTTTCATAGTCTATTTCTAAAACCTGGGCAAGTTTTAATACTTGATCCTTAGTAGGTTTGCGTGTGCCATTTTCAAATTTACTAATCAATGCTTGATCAATACCTAAAAGTTGTGCTAACTCTCGAGTTTTTATGTTTTTTTTTTCTCTAGCGTTTTTTAATAAAGTTTGCATTTTATTTATGACTTAATTATTCATGACAAATTTAGTCATAATTTTTGAACAAAAAAAACAATCAATATTTTTTTTATTTTTAATTAAATTCTTTTTTGATTCTCGCTAAATCGCGTTTGGTATCTTGTTCTTTTAGAGATTCGCGCTTGTCATAGGTTTTTTTACCACGGCAAAGTCCAATTTCTAGTTTAGCCAATCCTTTTTCATTAGTAAATAATCTAAGCGGAACAATTGTTAAACCTTTAGTTTCAACACTACGAGCAAGTGATTTTAATTCTTTTTTATTGAGTAAAAGTTTACGTTCACTTCTCGCTTTGTGGTTAAATTGATTTCCAAAAGCATATTCTTCAATTGAAGTATTAATAGCAAACAATTCAAGATTATTAAATTCACAAAAACTTTCAGTAATATTAGCTTTGCCTAAACGAATTGATTTTATTTCTGTACCTGTTAACACAATTCCTGCCGAATAAGTTTCGAGAATTTCATAATCGAATTTGGCTTTTTTATTAAGTATGTTAGCAGTTTTTATCATTATGGCAAATGTAGTAAAAAATACTAAAATTATTTTTTAGTTATTGAAATAAGTTTAAACGACTTCATTGTAATAAAATGTTAATAACAAAATAAAATAGTAATAAAACAGAATAAATAAATTGGTATTTTCGTAAAACTAACCATAAAAAAAACCTAAAATGATAAAAAAATTATTAAAATTATGTGTATTATCACTATTTGTGTTTTCAGCTTGTTCAAAAGATGAAAGTAACACTGACCAAATTGTAATTAATCAAGCTCAAACAAATTCTTTAACAATAGATGAAATAAATTCTAAAATAGATCAATCATTTGCTACAAAAGGTTCTTTTAATTGGAATGAAGCGTCAAATCATGTTTTATGGAGTGCAATTTATCAAGGACAAAAAGTTGCGTCAATTGGTTTTGGAAATACTGTTGCCGATTTTGATAGAAGTAAAACATCAAATAATAAAGTTATTGAAAACGAGATATTGAATATTATTATTAGATACGAAGGAAAATCAATAAATAATATTTTAATTGTTTCAGATCGATATTTAAATCAAATAGATGTAATAATTGAAAAACAAGAAACTATAATTGCATTAAAACGTAGTAAATACATTCGCTATTTAGAACCAGCAGATTTTAGTTATTCTGGAGTAAATAGTGGTTTAGAAAAATCATCTTCATCATCTTCTGGTTGTGGATATGAATCAGAAACTTTAAGTACAACAGATTATACAACAGTAACTCCAAACGCAAAAGCACCTTGGACATTTTACCAACATAATATTCCTGCTGCTTGGAGTTTATCAACAGGAAGTGGAATAACTATTGGAATTATAGATTCTGGAACTTCGCCAAATCAAACACTTTTAGGAAGTAATTTTAATGATGGACTTTCATCAGGTAGATCAATTCAAAAATTTGGAACTTATGTAGATTCTATTTGGCCTTGGAGTACAGCAACTGATGGACCAGATGACCAATGCGGTCATGGAACAAGTATGGCATCTGTAGCTGCAGCACCAAGAAACGACAATGGTTTACCTGTTGGAGTTGCTTATAATTCAAATTTAATAACTTATCGTGCAGCTTCCAATGTGGTTCTTGATGGTTATCATGAGCAAAATGGAGTGAAAAATGCTTTCACAGCATTAGGAAATAATGCATCTGTAAAAATTATATCTATGTCAATGGGAAATATTATTTCTGTTGGAAAAATATCAGATGGTGTAAAATATGCCTATAATAAAGGAAAACTAATTTTTTGTGCAGGCGGAACATCAACAAGTTTTACAACTTTTGTAGGAGTTATTTTTCCTGCTTGGATGCCAGAAGCTGTTGCAGTAACTGGTGTAAAAGAAGGAACATCAAATCAAAAATGTGATGTTTGCCATGTTGGTAGTAAAATAGATTTTACTATTCAAATGCAAAGAACTAGCTCAGGAAATTCAGTTCCAGTTGATAGTTATTATGACAATCAATCAGATTATGTTGGTGGCTCATCAGTAGCTACTGCAACAACAGCTGGAATTGCAGCATTAGTTTGGTCTGCACATCCAACTTGGACAAGAGATCAGGTTTTAACAAAAATGAAACAATCGGCAACTTATTATCCAACTAAAAATGCTGATTATGGACACGGAAACATAAATGCATTATTAGCAGTTCAATAATATTTAGCAAATTATTTTAATAATCATCTTGTCTAAAAAATGAGATGGTTTTTTTATGTCAACCAATTTCAATAAACTATTTTTGCGTCATGGAAAAACAAAAAGATCCACTTCACGGAATTACACTTCAAAAAATAGTTGAGCAATTAGTTGATTATTATGGTTTTGATACTTTGGAAGAATTTATAAATATTAAATGTTTCAAAGAAAATCCCAGTGTGAAATCGAGTTTAACTTTTTTGAGAAAAACTGATTGGGCAAGAAAAAAAGTAGAAGAATTATATATTAGAACCTTACCAAAATTAAAAACCCTTTAAAGATTTTTTTAAAGGGTTTTATTTTATTTTTTAATTCTCAGCAATACCTTTCCATTTTTTTATTTTTATAGAAAAGAAGTACATCATAACTATTACAAAAACTACGTTTAGCCAAAGCATTGATTCATCATTATCTTTTAGAAATTTTAAAACTGGATAATTATCATAGTTAAAATCATCATATCTTTCATAATATCCATAAGTGTATTTTAAAAAATTAAAAAGCAAGTAATAAACAATTGGAATTACTGTTGGAAATAGCCACAACAATCCGTTTAATGTAATTGGAGAAATACCTTTAGTAGTTTTTCTAGAAGTAATAAATATAAAATAAATAAATAAGGACATTGAAACAACTAACAATCCGGATAAGTAAAATTTTTCTGAACCAAATATTCCTGATAATATTCCCAATAAAATATTTAAAACACCTAAACTTACCAAAGCAATTAGCCAATTTCTGCCAGAACTTATTCTAAATGAAAAAATAACTATTGCTAATCCGAAAGAAAAATAGAGCGCAAATAAAATCATTTCTTCTTTTATAGACGAACTTGTATAAGTTGATGCAATTTCTTCATAATTTGAAAACAAAACTTCAGCTGGAACATAATTTCGATTGAAAATATATTTTTCTTTTCCTATAGTTTTTGTATACTGGTTTATAGAGTCATAATTATATTCATAAGCTCCATCTATAGTAGTTGTTTCAGAGTTTGCATATTCATTACCATAATTATTATAATATCCTTTTTCTTCTTTTGCAACTTTTAAAGTTTGTGTAAATGTTGGGTAATTATAAACAATAGAAAACCATTTTTCGGCATCTACATTTGATCTTAGATTGTGCTCATTTGCAATTTTAAAAAAATCATTCATAACAGCTTTGATTGAATCTTTTTGCTGATTTACAAGCCAATTTTTTATTTTAATTTTTGTTAATGAATCAGATGTAACTTCAAAAAAACTAAAGTTTTCAATATCTTTATTTATTAATGATTCTAATGAATATTTTTTATTATTAAATAAAACATGATCTAAAGGAACACTTTGTAGTGTGTCATTAATCATTTTATCAACATATTGTGGACCGTCATAAGTATAACCCAAAAACAAACTTGCTTTGGCTAGAGTTGCACATCTTTTAGTTGCTTCTTTCTCAGAATAATAACTTTTTACTCGTAAATCGCTTCCAAACAAAAAACTAAAACTAAAAGAAGATATTAATATAAGTAAAGAAAAAATAATAAACCATTCTTTAAACAAAGAGTTGTTTCTCTTTGGATAAAAAGATTTAAAACCATTGTTTTTTAGATAAAAAACTAACCAAACGATAAACAATAAAATTGAGATTAAAACACCAAAGAAAAGTATGATTTCTTGATTGTTTTTATAATAATTGCCACCAGTTGTTGTAAAATCAATCTCACCAGAAACATAACCTAAGAAAAAGAAGATAATATTAAAAACGATTAAAAAACTTGCCATTGGAACAATTTTAATATTCCACAACAACGGATAATTTATCAATAAATAATTTTGAATTTTTTTAAACATAATTGCAAGTATTAGGAAACGAAAAATCGTCTTGTTGAGTTGGATATATTTCTAAAGTAAAGTAATTGAATTTTGTTTTCGGTTGCTAAAGTCATAAAATCATAAACTGTAACATTTTCTGAAAAATTCACTATGTAAGTTCCGCCATTAAATTGTAAAGAAATCATATTGAGTTTTGCAAAAACATCACCAAGTTGGCTTTGAGTCCAATTGCTTTCAAATTCAATAATTAGATTATTTTGTTGAATTTCATTTTCTGGATTTATTTTCTCGTGTAAGTTTTTTTGTTTTCCGTTTTTTAAGAAAATGACTTGATCTGATGTTTTTTCTACTTCATACAATTGTTGCGAACTCAATACAATACCAATTGGTCTAAAAGCTGATTTTGCAATTGCTCTAAAATCTTCTAAAACAGTTTGTTGAGCAAGAATATCAAGATTAGCCAAAGGTTCATCAATTAATAATATTTTTGGTTTTCTAAGCAACATTCTTGCCAATTCAAAACGCATTTTATATCCAGATGATAAACTCTTCCAACTATGATTTCTAAATTTTCGTAAACCCAATCGAGCAATAATTAATTCAACAACTAATTCATTTTCTTCGGGT
The DNA here is from genome assembly GCF_043773265.1 of Flavobacterium sp. Taxonomy (GTDB): domain Bacteria; phylum Bacteroidota; class Bacteroidia; order Flavobacteriales; family Flavobacteriaceae; genus Flavobacterium. The sequence continues at coordinate 8,427 of NZ_JAYVFH010000227.1, forward strand.
TTATAACCATAATTTGTAGCTGTAAATTGTAAGTTTTCAAACATTGAACCATACCAAGTATCAGTTCGTTGAGGAATATAAACCAATTTGGTTCTTAAATCATATAAATCTTTGTGTTCAAAATGGTAATCAATTTTTCCAGAAGTTGGATGTAATTCTCCACAAAGACTTCTTAAAAGTGTAGTTTTTCCGTTTCCGTTTTCGCCTACTAAACCTAGAATTTCTCCTTGATGTAATTCTAAATCAATTGGACCAAGACCAAAACTTGAACTTCCATAGTTTTTTTCTAAACCAGTAGTTGAAACCAATATTTTTTTATCAAGTATTGGTTTTTTTGATAAAGTTTCGTGTAAATCAGATAAAACGGTTTGGTATTTTTCTTTTTTACCATCAATATTGTTTTCATTTTGGTCTAACCAAACAAGGAAGTCGTTTGTTTTTTTGTAATGGTTTAACTCTTCTGTGTCAAGTGTTAAATCAATAATTCTCTTTGTTAAAATAGAATAGTCTTCAAATTTTAAAAAATTTTGTAACTCTTCATATTGTTTTTCAAATTCGTTCATAAACACGTATATATTTTTTATTTTTTAAAATTTCTTTTCAAAATAGAATAAATTGCGGTATCCAAAAATTTTTCATCATACAATTCATTTTCTATAAAGTGAGCTTCTTTGACAAATCCGTTTTTTATTAAAACTTTTTCAGATGCAATATTGTCTGGATCAATAACTGCTTCTATAGAATGCATATTTAAATCTTCAAAACCATATTTTAAAACTACTTCAATTGCTTCGGTAACAATGCCTTTTCCCCAATATTCTTTCAAAATCATATAACCAATTTCGCAACGATGATTTTCTGGCTGAATTCTATAATGACCAATAATTCCAATTAATTTAGGATTTCCTTTTATAGTAATTGCCCAATTAATTCCAACGTTACTTTCAATTTTATCTTCAATCATATTAATATGTTCCAAAGCTTCCTCTTGAGAAGTTACCAAAGGTCTTGGAATGTATTTCATTGTTTCTTTATCACTACGAAGTTTTAAAACCTCGGCAACATCATTTACAGAAACTCTTCGCAATAATAATCGATTAGTTTCTAAGTTTTTAAACGGATGAAAATTTATGGTTAACATAAAAATATTTTTCTGTGAATTTATAAAATTTCTATCGAAAACTGATAATCAATACTACTTTTTGAAGATAAAATTTTAATTTCTTCTTTTTCTAATAATTTTCCAGTTGTATTGAGCGTGTCAGAATAACCAAGCCAAGGTTCGATGCAAATAAATGAAGCATTTATTTTCGTCCAAATTCCAAGGTTGTTAAAATCATTAAATTTTACTTTTAGAATTGGGTTTTCATTTTCAAGAATTGTTATTTCTTTAGATTGTAACGATTTAAAAATTAAAGCATCATTTTTAAAAGTCGAGTAGGAAAGTGGTAATTTTTTATTTTTTAATTCTATTTCATAATTGTTATTAGATAATAAATCGTTTTCTAGTGTAAAACACTTTAAGACTTCTTGTTCTTGAAATTCTAAGGAATAATTTTCAAAATTCTCTTCTAATGCAAATGCTGGATGTGCGCCAATACTGAAAGGAATTTCTATTTCTTCAAGATTTATTATTTTATAATTTATTGATACTTTTTTTTTGGACAAAGTATAATGGAGTTGCAATTCAAATTTAAATGGATAAATTTTTAAAGTTTCATCATCATATTTTAAAGAAAATACGATTTCAATATCTGATTGACTTATTACTGTAAATTCTTTATCTCTTGCAAAACCATGCCTAGACATTTCATATTTTTTATTATTATATAAATATGAATTGTCTTTTAAGGTTCCAACAATTGGAAATAAAACCGGAGAATGTTTACCCCAAAAAACAGAGTTTCCTTCCCAAATATATTCTTTAAAATTACTTTTTAATGAAATTAATTCTGCTCCAAAATGTTTTATTGTTGCTGATAAAAAATCATTTTTAAGAGTTGATGTCATTATTAGCTTTTCTTTTTAAAACTAAAGCACCAACTAATGAAACTACAATTCCTAAAGGCAAAATTTCCATAAATGTCAATAAAATCACCATTATTGGACTTTTATACCATTCTTTCATTTGGTTAATTTCTTTAGTTTTTTCGGCAATATCTTCTGGTTTTGTATTTTTCAAAACCATTTCACCATATTTTTCCATAAAATCTGGAAAGAAATTATAATGTATAATCAACCATACAATTACATAAATTATTGAAATTACTAATGAAATTAGTATACCTGTAATAAATGCTTTTCCAAAAGTTATACTATTATTATTGGCATCACGATGTTGCTTAATTCCAAGAATTACAAATACAAATGCTAAAAACATACTGCCAAAACCTACAATCATGCTTGGTTCATTATCTGGATTGGCTTTCATATATAAAGTTACAAAAATCATAATCACACTTACAATAGTTCCGCCAATAATTCCGTTTTTTAAAATAATGTTTTTCATAAATTAGTATGTTAGTTAATAAAATCTCTATATTATAATTCAATAAATGGTATTATATATTGGATGAGTAAATGTATAAAAAAACATCAATTCTTTATCGAAATGATATTTGTATTTTAATATAAAACTTAAAATAATATGTAACCAAACTTTATCCCAATAGAAATATTTACAGTATTTATTGTCCCAATTGGTCTTATCAAACTTTCAACTTGTGTTCCGCCATGAAATTCATCATCTAAAATACCATCGTTTTCTTCTTGTGATAAATTATTTGAAGATTTTAAAAAACGAATTCCTAATCCAAAATAATAAGTAAATGTAAATTTTTCTCCCAATTCTTCTACAAAACTATATTTTAAAGAAATGCAGTTCATTTTTCTTTTCATAGAATATTGTTTTTCAAAATTTGGTCCATCATTTATAGAAATGCTATCTTTAAAATCATAAGATTGTTGCTTGTATTGGTATTCAATGCCAAGATATTGAGTATTGTATTTATTTTCTAGAATTCTAAATTTAATTTCGGGTTTTATAAGATAACCACTAGAATTTATTTTAACACTTTGATTACTAGGTAAATAATTTCCTGCTTCAAGAGAAAAAGATAATTTATTCTGTAATTTTATGTCTGTACCATATCTAATTGATGGACCATCAAAAAAATCAATTAATGAAAGCGGAGCAATATATAGTACTACTTTAGGATCTAAATCAGATTCATTTATTATTTCTTGTTGAGCATAACTTGATGAAATTGAAAACAATAGTAATAACAATAAGTAGGTTTTAATCATTTAGTTTAGTAATTTATTCTTGCTAAAGTAATAATTTTATACAAATAAAAAAACACCAACTCATTACTGAATTGATGTTTTCAAATAAAATTTTCTTTATTTTCAATTAAGAATTTCAACTTCGGTTTGATTTCTAAAAACCAATTCACCATTGAAACTATCTAGCAAAATAATACTATCTGTTCCTACTTTTCCGGCCAAAATTTCTTTAGAAAGTTGGTTTAAAACTTCACGCTGAATAACACGTTTTACAGGTCGCGCACCAAATTGAGGATCAAAACCTTTCTCAGCAAGATATTGAATTGCTTCTGGAGTTGCATCCATTGTAATGTTTTGTTGTGCCAACATTTTGATTACATTTTTCAATTGTAAACCAACAATTTTATTAATATTGGCTGTGGTTAATGGCGTAAACATTACAATTTCGTCTATTCTGTTTATAAATTCTGGTCGAACAGTTTGTTTTAATAATCCAAGAACTTCAATTTTGGCTGCTTCAGTTGCGGCTTCGACACTTCCTTTTAAATTTTCAAATTTTTCTTGAATAATAGCACTTCCCATATTGGAAGTCATAATAATTATGGTGTTTTTAAAATCGGCTAATCGTCCTTTATTGTCGGTCAATCTTCCTTCGTCTAGCACTTGTAACAAAATATTAAAAGTATCTGGATGTGCTTTTTCAATTTCGTCTAGTAAAATTACAGAATAAGGTTTTCTACGAACAGCTTCGGTTAATTGTCCGCCTTCGTCATAACCAACGTATCCTGGTGGCGCACCAACTAAACGGCTTACGCTATGTCGTTCTTGATATTCGCTCATATCAATTCTTGTTAATGAATTTTCATCGTCAAATAAATATTCGGCAAGTGCTTTGGCCAATTCTGTTTTTCCAACTCCAGTTGTTCCTAGAAATAAAAACGTACCAATTGGTTTTTTCATGTCTTGTAATCCTGCGCGACTTCTTCTAACAGCATCGCTTACAGCTTCAATTGCTTCTTCTTGACCTACAACTCGTTGGTGCAATTCATCTTCTAGTTTTAATAGTTTTTCACGTTCACTTTGAAGCATTTTTGTTATCGGAATTCCGGTCCATTTTGCTACAACTTCGGCAATATCATCTCTAGTAACTTCTTCTTTTATTAGCGTTGTTCCATCTTGATTTTCTTGCAATTGTTTTTGTAAAACATTTAAATTTTCTTGTACATCTTTTATTTTACCGTAACGCAGTTCGGCTACTTTTCCATAATCGCCATCGCGTTCTGCACGTTCTGCTTCGGCTTTAAAATCTTCAATTTCTTGTTTTATATTTTGAATGTTATCTACAACGTCTTTTTCTGATTTCCATTTGGTAAAAATTTCGTTTCTATCTTCTTTTAAATTGGCTAAATCCATTGAAAGACTTTTTAATTTACTTGCATCATTTTCTCTTTTTATGGCTTCCATTTCAATTTCCAACTGCATTATTTTTCTATCTAGAACATCTAATTCTTCTGGTTTAGAATTTATTTCCATTCGCAATTTTGATGCAGCTTCATCAATTAAATCAATAGCTTTATCTGGTAAAAAACGATTGGTAATATAACGTTGCGATAATTCTACGGCAGCAATAATGGCATCATCTTTAATTCTAACTTTATGATGGGTTTCATATTTTTCTTTTATTCCACGAAGAATAGAAATAGCACTTTCGGTATCTGGTTCATCAACAACAATTTTTTGAAAACGTCGTTCTAGTGCTTTGTCTTTTTCAAAATATTTTTGATATTCGTCTAATGTCGTTGCACCAATAGCACGAAGTTCGCCACGAGCCAAAGCAGGTTTTAAAATATTGGCTGCATCCATTGCGCCTTCACCGCCACCAGCACCAACTAATGTGTGAATTTCATCAATAAAAAGAACAATGTCTCCATCAGATGATGTGACTTCTTTTACAACTGCTTTTAATCGTTCTTCAAATTCTCCTTTGTATTTTGCACCAGCAATTAAAGAACCCATATCTAGTGAAAAAATAATTTTATCTTTTAAATTTTCAGGTACATCGCCATCTACAATTCTGTGTGCTAAACCTTCGGCAATGGCAGTTTTTCCAACTCCAGGTTCACCAACAAGTAAAGGATTATTCTTAGTTCTTCTGGTTAATATTTGTAAAACTCTACGAATTTCTTCATCTCTTCCAATAACTGGATCAAGTTTTCCTGTTCTAGCTAATTCATTTAAGTTTTTGGCATATTTATTCAAAGCATTATAAGTTTCTTCGGCAGATGCAGAGGTTACTCTTTCACCTTTTCTAATTTCTTTAATAGCTGCTTGCAATGCTTTTTCGGTTACACCTTGATCTTTTAAAATTTGGGCTACTTTACTTTTAGATTTAAAAATTGCTAGTAGCAAATGTTCTATTGAAACATACTCATCGTTCATTTTCTTGGCAATGATGTTGGCTTCGGTTAATGCAGTATTTGCATCTCTAGAGAGCATAATTTCGCCACCAGAAACTTTTGGAAAACTTTGAATTGTGCTGTCTAAAATCTTTTTAAACAAATCGATATTTACGTTAAGTTTGTTTAATATAAAAGGCGTTACGTTTTCATCAACTTCTAGAATTCCTTTAAAAATATGTTCGTTTTCTAGTTGTTGTTGACCATAACTTTGCGCAATTTGCTGTGCTTGTTGCAATGCTTCTTGCGACTTAATTGTTAAGTTATTAAAGTTCATATATTTTTATTTTTGTGTAGTTATTGTTTTATAGATTAGTCAATTTATATTCCAATACTAGTTTCAAGACAAAATGACTGAATTATTGCTTAAAATAGTATTAAATTTACGACAAAAAGTCGGTTTGTATGCCAAATTCTCAATTTGTTTCACAATAAATTAAAAACTAAATAGTTAAAATATTTTATAATTAGAATTTTAAATAGCCATAATTTAAAAAAAGATGCTGTAATTTTACAAAATCAATTGAATGTAATTAGTAAAAAATAAAATGAGTTTATTTAAAAATATATTTGGATCATCAGACGAAAGTGAAAATTCTTCAAAAATGTCTTGGACACAACTAACAGATTTAGGACAATTGAATGAAATTATAGACTTATCTACAACAAAACCTGTACTAATTTTCAAACACAGTACACGTTGTAGCATAAGCAGAATGGCTTTAAAACAATTTGAAAACGAATTTGATTTGGAAGAAAAAGTAACTCCATATTTTCTAGATTTATTAGAAAACAGAAGTATTTCCAATGAAATTGCAACTCGATTTGATGTTGAACATCAATCGCCACAACTCATTCTAATTAAAGATGGTAAAGCAATTTACAATGTTTCTCACAGCGATATTCAAGTAGATGATTTGCGAACTAAACTTTAATTTTTTTATGAAAAAACCGTTACTTTTAGTTTCAATTTTGGCTTTATTTTTTGGTAGTTGCTCTTCAAATAAAAACTATTCTTTTCTCGTTGGAACTTACACTGATAATGCTTCGCAAGGAATAAATTTAATTAATTTTGATTCAAAAACTAATTCAGTTGTTTTAGAAAAAGTAATTACAGGAGTTGAAAACCCATCGTTTGTAATTGCAAATAAATCTAAAACAATTGTTGTTACAGTTGAAGAAACAGCAAGTAATGATGGCGGAAAAGTAACTTCATTTTCGTATGATAAATCTAGTAAAGCATTCACTAAAATAAATTCTTTTTTCACTAAAGGAAATCATCCTTGTACAGTTGCATTTAGCAAAAATGAAAATTTTGTTTTGGTTGGAAATTATTCTGGCGGAAATTTAAGTGTTTTTCCAATTGATAAATTCGGCAATTTATCTGAAAATAATCAACTAATTCAATACGAAGGAAAAAGTGTAAATGTTGATAGACAAGAAAAACCACATGTTCATTCGGTAGTTTTTCATCCTACAGAAAATAAAATTTTTGTAACCGATTTGGGTAGAGATGTTATAGAAATTATACCATTTGATGAAAATTCTAAAACTTTTTTACAAGATAAAAATACTAAAACTATAGAAGTACCAAAAGCAAATGGACCAAGACATTTAGTTTTTAACAAAGCAGGAACAAAAGCATTTGTAACTTTTGAATTGACTAATCAAATAGGCGTTTTTGAATATAAAAACTATAAACTTTCATTGATTCAAACCATTAATTTAACTGATGATAAAACAAAAAGTGGTTCAGCTGCGGAAGTTAAATTGAGTAAAGATAAAAAATTCTTGTATGCATCTGTAAGAGGAAACGATAATTTTATTGCTGTTTTACAGTTGGAAAATGAAACAAAAGTCATTCAAAAAATACCTACAGGAAAATCGCCAAGAAATTTTATTTTAACCAATAATGATAAAACGGTTTTGGTTGCAAGTCAACTTTCCAATACAGTTTGTGTTTATGATAGAGATATAAAAACTGGTTTATTAACGCCAACGTCTAATGAAATTTTGGTTAATAAACCAGTTTATTTTTGTGATTTTTAAAGTGTTACGGATAAATTTAATCTACCACCAAGACCAACTTCTATAATTCTTTGTAATGTTGAAAGTCTTACGTCTTTAACATTATTTTCAACTTTTGAAATATATGATTTGTTTGTTCCGCATTTTATAGCAAGTTGTTCTTGTGTTAAACCTTTTTCAATTCTTGCATCGTGAACAAGTGCACCTAATTTAAAATTTTCATATCCTTCTTCAAATTCAGTTCTTTTTTCTGTACCGATTTCTCCAAATTCATCATTTATTATTTCACTTAGCGTTTTTGTATTTTTATTTGTTTTCATAATAATCCTTTTTAATTTTTAATGCTTTTACTATTTCTTTTTTAGGCGTTTTTTGAGTTTTTTTTGAAACCCATTCGCTAAAACAATTAATTTACCTTCATCAAAAAAACAAAAAATTCTAAAAATATCACTTCCTTGTTGTATTCTTACTTCGTATAATCCATCAGTTTCTTCAATATGTTTTAAATAAGTTTCTGGAACTTGTTTAATTTCTTCAATTAACTTTAGAGTCCAAGCTATTTTTAATTTAACTTTTGATTTTGAGAAGCTAAAAAATCATTAAAATAATTTTTATATGAAATTACTGTTCGAAAAGTAATTCTTTTTTCCATAGTGCAAATTTACAAAAGTTGTCCAAATAGACAACTAATATTGCGTTTTTTTTAAAATTCTTACCTTCTAAACTTATTACGAACAATAATATCCTTCAATTTAGTTTTTAAATCTTCGCCAGAGTCATAAACCATCTGCTCATTGCTTGGAAAAGGAACTGCTCTTCTATCAAAATTTGGATAATACGTTTCTTCACAAGCACGTTTATCGCCTGTATATTTTGAATAAATATGTTCAAAAACAAATTCACTAGCTAACGGAAAAGTTTCTATTAATTGATTGTTATTGAAATTTATATAATCAATTTTGGCAACAACTTGTGTCGATTTCAATTGTCTAAATTCATATATTGATGCTCTTATGGTTTTAAAATTATCAACCATAATTACATGACCTAAACTGTCTTTAACTTGTTGTCCTTGAGCATTAAGTAAAGGTTTAGTTCCGTCTTTTATTTGTTTTTCTTTTACAAATTCTTTTTCTTTTATTTGCTCTGGCGAAATATCAATTTGTCTAAAATTAACAATTAATCCATAATCATAAGTAATTTCTTTTTGACGATTACTATGATAAACAGTCCATTTATCGTTCAAACCAAAAGTGCTAAAATCTAATAAATCATTTTGCAAACGAATAGGAATTACCATGTTGGTTTCGTTTTTTGTATAAACATTTACAAAATCTGTTCCTTTAAACTTAGCTTCGTCTATTAATTTTTTAGTGTCTTTGTAATCTGAATTTAATTGTGATAAATAAATAAAATCATCATAGGCACGACGAATACTCATTTTATCTTTAGAACCCAATAACGCTTTAGAATTATCATATAAATATTTAACAAGTGCATTTTTACTACTTATAATTTGATCAGAATAATCATCAAACGGAAAAGTTGCATTGCGACCTTCTTTTAATAATTTCAAAGGTAATAACGGTTTAATTTTGTCTTGGCGACTGTTCAATTGTTGATAGGTATTGAAAATTTTTTCTAAATTACTTGGGTTAGCGTCTTTAAACCAAGAAGCAATATTACTTTGATCTCTTTCTTTGGCTTTTGCAAATGCTTCTTCTAGAAGATATACGTAATCTTGTTTTCCTTTGGCATCTTTTCTGTTTTTTAAACTTTCTACAGCGTTGTTAATTGCATCATCATAATCACCATTAGATAAAGATTCTCTAGTTTGTCGAACTCCACATGAAGTTAAAATAATAAAAAATGATAAGAATAAAGTAATTTTAAAATTCATAGTTAATATTTTTGGATTAATAATTTGAAAATATTTTTTAAAATTGGTTAAAATAATTAAATTTTCAAGGAATTTATTTTCTAACAAAAGTTGGTAATAACTTACTAGAAACTTCTCCAAAACCTATTCTTACCGAACTGTTTTGACAATATCCTTTCATAGTAACCGTGTCGTTATCATTAATAAATTTACGTTCTGTACCATCTTTCATTATTAATGGGTTTTTTCCGCTCCAAGTTAATTCTAACATTGATCCATAACTATCTTCTGTTGGTCCAGAAATGGTTCCAGAACCCATCATATCGCCAGAATTTACTCTGCAACCGTTAGAAGTATGATGTGCTAATTGTTGTGACATTGACCAATACATATATTTAAAATTTGATTTAGAAACCAAACTTGCTTCTACATTTTCTGGCTGAATGTAAACTTCTAAATTTATATCATAAGCATGTTTTCCGTTGTGTTGCAAATAGGGAAGTGGAGTTGGTTCTTGTATTGGACCTTTAATTCTAAATGGTTCAAGAGCATCCATTGTAACAATCCAAGGTGAAATTGATGAAGCAAAATTTTTGGCTAAAAATGGTCCAAGTGGTACATATTCCCATTTTTGAATGTCTCTTGCGCTCCAATCGTTTAATAAAACCATTCCAAAAATATAATCTTCAACTTCGCTAATTGGCACATTTTCACCCATTACATTTACATCTGTCGTAATAAAAGCAGTTTCTAATTCGAAATCTACTAATCGTGAAGGACCAAAAACTGGAGTGCTTTCGCCATTTGGTAACGTTTGTCCCATTGGTCTATGAACCGGAATTCCAGATGGAACTATTGTAGAACTTCTTCCATGATAACCTACAGGAATATGAAGCCAGTTTGGTAAAAGAGCGTTTTCTGGATCACGAAACATTTTTCCAACATTGGTTGCGTGCTCTTTACTTGAATAAAAATCGGTGTAATCGCCAATTAAAACAGGAAGTTGCATTTCTACATCTTCCATTTTAAAAATAATTATTTCTCTATGCTCTGCATTATCTCTTAATTCAGGATTTTCGGCATCAAAAATATCTCCTAATCTATTTCTTACCAATCGCCAAGTTTTTTTTCCATCAGATATAAAATCATTTAACGTGTCTTGCATAAACATATCATCAGTAAGTTCGATACCTTCAAAGTAGTTTAATTGTTGCAAAGCACCCATATCTATTGCAAAATCTCCAATTCTTGTTCCAATTGTGATTACATCTTCTTTGGTAATAAAAACTCCAAAAGGAATATTTTGAATAGGAAAATCGCATGACTCGGTTACATTTAACCAAGTTTTTCTATCTGGATTGTTGGCAATATTTGGCATAGTAGTGTGTTAGTTTATTGTTGAAAAAAATGTAATCAAATATATCATTTTGAATTTATTTCACAAACATATTTTGTAAATTTGGAAAGTTTTTAACGAAAATCTAATAAAATGCAACGCGACGAACAAATTTTTGACCTAATTCTAGACGAACAAGAAAGACAAATAGAAGGAATTGAGCTTATTGCCTCAGAAAATTTTGTAAGCGACCAAGTTATGGAAGCTGCAGGTTCTTGTTTAACCAATAAATATGCCGAAGGATATCCAGGAAAACGTTATTATGGTGGCTGTGAAGTTGTAGATATTGTAGAACAAATTGCAATTGATAGAGCCAAAGCACTGTTTGGTGCTCAATATGCCAATGTTCAACCACATTCTGGTTCGCAGGCAAATACTGCGGTTTATCACGCTTGTTTAAAAGTTGGCGATAAAATTTTAGGTTTTGATTTATCTCATGGCGGACATTTAACTCATGGTTCTCCAGTAAATTTTTCTGGAAGATTATACAATCCTGTTTTTTATGGAGTTGAAAAAGAAACTGGAAGATTTGATTATGATAAAATTCAAGAAATTGCAACTCGAGAACAACCAAAAATGATTATTGCTGGTGCATCTGCGTACTGTCGTGATATGGATTTTGAACGTTTTAGAAAAATTGCCGATTCGGTAAACGCTATTTTACTTGCTGATATTTCTCATCCTGCGGGTTTAATTGCTAAGGGATTGATGAATGATCCAATTCCGCATTGTCATATTGTTACAACAACAACACACAAAACCTTGCGTGGTCCTCGTGGTGGATTAATAATGATGGGAAAAGATTTTGAAAATCCGTTTGGATTAACAACTCCAAAAGGAGAAATCAGAATGATGTCTTCTCTTTTAGATTTGGCAGTTTTTCCAGGAAATCAAGGTGGACCATTAATGCACATTATTGCTGCAAAAGCTGTAGCATTTGGCGAATGTTTAACCGATGAGTTTTTTAGATATTCAATGCAAGTTCAAAAAAATGCTAAAGCAATGGCTGCAGCTTTTATGAAACGTGGTTACGATTTAATTTCTGGAGGAACAGACAATCATATGATGTTGATTGACTTAAGAAATAAAAATATTACTGGTAAAGAAGCAGAAAATGCTTTAGTAAAAGCAGAAATTACTGTAAATAAAAATATGGTTCCATTTGACGATAAGTCACCATTTGTAACTTCTGGAATTCGTATTGGAACACCAGCAATTACAACTCGTGGTTTGCTAGAAGATGATATGGAAACTATTGTAGAATTTATAGACAGAGTTTTAATGAATCATACTAATGAAGCTGTAATTGAACAAGTTGCTGATGAAGTAAACGAAATGATGAGCGAAAGAGCAATGTTTGTATTTTAATACTATCAAGAAGAATAATAATGAAAAACTCTAAAACAAATAGTTTTAGAGTTTTTTTTATTTATGACTTACTGGAATTTCCTTAGTAGAAATTGCCGAAACTTTTCCGTCAGAATTAATAGTTACATATAATTCACGCTCAAAATATTTTTTTTCGTAAGCGATTTTATATATAAAATTGTATGAATCGGTTTCTGTATCATGAATTACTTCAATTAGATTTAAATCAATAAATTTTCCGTTTCTAGCATTGATTTTTTGACATGTTTTTGAAATTTTTTCAACAGTTGCATTTAAAATTACTTTTTCTGTAGCTTCTTCTTTAGAAAATGCTTTAAACTTTGATGTATTGCAGGTTTCTAATAATCGTTTGCCTAAATTGTATGCTCTATTTCTGTCTAAAGTATTTACTTCTGCAAATTTCATTTTTACATAGCGAAGTTTTACAACGACAACTTCTGGTTTTTTTACTTCTTCTATTTTTGGAACAACAGGTTGCTTGCTTTTGCAAGAAGCTAACAAAATTATGAAGATGTAAATATATTTTTTCATAGCAATTTGTAGTATTATAATAACTTAAAAAAAGGTATTATAGTATATAACGAGAACATTATTTAATTATTTGTTCAAATAAGTTTAAAATTTTCCACAGATTTGTAGATTTATATAATTATTTAAAAAATCTGTGAATCTGAGGTTAAAAACAATATATTAATTGATAAAATGAAATAGAAAAAGTATAATTAAATCCAAACTAATTATTAATTTTGAAAATAAAAAAGCGAAAATGAAAATTGTAATCTCACCAGCCAAATCCCTTGATTTTGAAAGCCAATTGCCTGTCGAATTATATTCAGAATACAACTTTACAAAGCAATCTGTATCAATTGATAAGGTATTAAAGAGAAAAAAACCTAAGCAGTTAATGCAATTAATGAGTATTTCAGATAAATTGGCTGATTTAAACTGGCAACGTAATCAAGAACGTGATGTTGCAAACTTATCGATAGAAAATTCGCGTCCTGCAATTTTTGCTTTTAATGGCGATGTATATCTTGGTTTAGATGCTTATTCCTTATCTGAGGAAAAAATAAAAGTAGTACAAGAAAAATTAAGAATTTTATCTGGATTGTATGGATTATTAAAACCATTAGATTTAATTCAACCATATCGATTAGAAATGGGTACAAAATTATCAATAGGAAAGAATAAAAACCTTTATGAATTTTGGAAATCTACTGTTACTAAAGAATTAAATTCCCAATTAAAAAAAGATGAATTATTTATAAATTTAGCAAGTAATGAATATTTTGAAGCAGTTGATATTAAAAAATTAAAGGCAAAAATAATCACTCCAGAATTCAAAGATTATAAAGATGGAAAACTAAAAATGATAAGTTTTTTTGCCAAAAAAGCTAGAGGAATGATGGTTAGATATATTATTGATACTAATGCTGAAACTATTGATGAGTTGAAAGGTTTTAACTATGAAGGTTATGCTTTTGATGCTAATTTAAGTAAAGAAAATAAATTGGTTTTTACAAGATGATTTTCTTAAAAATTTATTTTTTTTATTTAAAATATTCAATATAGTAAAAATCTATAGTTGCTATTTAAACAATTATTATTCAATAAATTATATAATATTACATAAATAATTACTTAATATAAAATAGACTTTCTTATTCATTAATCCAATTAGATAAAATTTCTTTTCCAAATGGTGTTAAAATACTTTCTGGATGAAATTGAAGTCCTTTTACATTATATAATTTGTGTCTAATTGACATTATTTCGCCAGTAATTAATTGTGATGTAATTTCTAAATCTTCAGGAAAATTTATTGAATTTATTACCCAAGAATGATACCTACCAACTTCAAATTGTTGAGGCAAATTTTTAAACATTATTTCGTCATTTACTAGTACAGAAATTGTTGTTGCAATACCATGATGTACTTTTTCTAAATTTAAAAGTGTTCCTCCAAAAACTTCTCCTATTGCTTGTTGACCAAGACAAATTCCTAATATTTTTTTTGTTGAAGCATAACGTTTAATTACTTCATTTAATAATCCAGCTTCTGATGGAATTCCAGCTCCAGGAGAAAGTATTATTGTTTGAAAATTTTCTATTTCTTCTATTTCAAATTCATCGTTTCTAAAAACTACAACTTCACAATTTAGTTCTTCTAAATAATGAACCAAATTGTAGGTAAAACTGTCGTAATTGTCAATAACTAGTACTTTTTTCATAAAGCAAATAAACAAAAAAAACCTTAAAGATTTCGCTCTAAGGTTTTGTAATCACTAATAATTATTTTAAATTAGAATTCTAATTTTATAGTTAAATCAAAATCATCATAAATAAATTTATCACCTAAATCACTAAAAACTGATTTTGATTTATATTTTATTCCGTACTTAGTTCTGTCAACTTTAAACGATGTAGTTGCAGTTTTTCCAGTAACAGTAATGTCAAAAGTTACTGGTTCTGTAATATCTTTTATTGTTAAATCTGCTGTAACTGTATACAACCCTTTTCCTTTGCCTGAAATTGTTTTAAACTCAATTTTAGATGTAGGGAATTTTTCTACGCCAAAAAAGTCAGGAGATTTTAAATGTCCATTCAAATCTTCTCTACCTTTTCCTGATTCTAAATCGGTAGTGTTTATTGAATTCATATCTACAACAAAGCTTCCTCCTTTAAGAGCTTTCTTTTTAAATACTAAAGTACCGCTAGTAAAGTTGATTGTTCCTTCGTGCTGACCTCCAGTTTTTTTGGCAAGCCAAGTAATTTTGCTGTTTTCAATATTGATTTTTTTGTTTTGTGCTACAGAAACAGTTGTTCCTAAGACAATTAATAGTGCAATTGCAATTGTTTTTAATTTTTTCATTTTAATGGTTTTAAGTTATTGATTATAAATTGTTAAATAAGTCCTCGTTTGATTTACGCACTTTTGCATAATTTTGAGTAGCATCATCTTCATGACGATATCCAATTGCTGCAATTACTGTGGCATTTAATCCCAATTTTGTTAATCCAAGTATTTCATTGTATTTGCTTGGTTCAAATCCTTCCATTGGAGTTACATCAATTTTTAATTCTGATGCAGCATTTAATAAATTCCCTAAAGCAAGATAAGCTTGTTTTGATGTCCAAGTATTTTTAGCATCTTCTGATAAATTATTAATTTTAGATTTCATAAAATCTGAATAACCTTGAATTGCTTCTGATGGAATGTTTCTAGTTTCTATTAAATTTTTAAAATAAGTATCTATTTCGGCATTTCCGATATTAATAGTATTTGCAAAAACTATAATATGAGAAGCATCAACAATTTGAGATTGTCCCCAAGAAGCAGGTTGTAATTGCTCTCTTAAATCTGAATTTTCTATTATTAAAACTTTATATGGTTGTAATCCATAAGAAGAAGAAGAAAGTCTAATCGCTTCTTTTAAAGTGTCTAAATCCGTTTTTGAAACTTTTTTTGTGCTATCAAACTGTTTTGTAGCATAACGCCAATTGGCATCTTTTATAAACTGTGACATATTTTTTATTTTAGTATTCTATATTTTTCTAATAAATTGTTTAATGTTTTTAACTCTTCGTGGGTTAAATTTCTTGCAAAATATTTTTCGTGTTCAATAACTTTTGGATCTAAAATGTTTAATAATTCTAAACCTTTTTCAGTAATTAAAATTTCAATTTTTCTTTTATTTTCTGGGCAATTTTTTTCTTGTAACTAAATCTTTAATAAGAAGTTTGTCAATAAGTCGAGTTGTATTGCTGTTTTTGGCGATCATTCTTTCTTGAATAACGTTCATGTTAGCCGGACAACCTTTTTGACCACGTAAAATTCTTAAAACATTATATTGCTCTCTCGATATATCAAATGGTTTTAGTATTTCATGAAATTTATCACTAATTACATTTTGAGTATAGCTAAAGTTTAAAATAACTTTTTTTGAATCATCTAATGAAACCGTCGATTTTATTACTTCTTCAATATTCATGATTTTATAATCTAATTTGATATTACAAATGTAAATTATATTTTATTTGTATATACAAATGTTATGTTATTTTTTTGTTAATCATTTATTATTAAAATACCAAGAGTTGAAATTGAAATTGAATTTACTATTTTTGAAAAAAATAATAGAAATGAATTTATCACAATCAGATTGGAAAAAGCAGTTAAATGAAGATAATAATGCGGTTATTCTTGATGTAAGAACTCAACAAGAATGGGAAGAAGGAATAATTCCTAATGCAATTTTAAACGATATCTACAAAGGACAAGGATTTATTTATAAACTCGAAGAGTTGGATAAATCTAAAAATTATTATGTTTATTGCAAAGCAGGAGCAAGGAGTTCGCAAGCTTGTAATATAATGAAACAAATGGGTTTTGAAAATACTTATAATCTTGATGGTGGTTTTATGAATTGGAAAGGCGAAGTCTCTATACCAGAAAACTAATTATTTTTTTTTTGTTTGGAACTTGCTTTACAATTTTATAATAAAATTCTTTTATACATTTACGATGTATTTGTGTAGTTTTCAATTCAATAGGTTCATGATCTTTTTCTTTAATTACAAGAATATACAAATAGAATTTATGAATTAATGAAAATACTAAAAGAACCAATGATGCAAATATTAAAGAATAATACATTTCTACAATTTCTGATTTTAAAAAGAAAAAAGTATAAATAAAAATTGAAATACTCATTAATAGAAGTATAGAGTTTAGATAAAAAACTCTTCTTTTTATAAGATTAACATTATTGATAGATTCAAAATTAATTTTATTTTGATCGGTTCCTTTGGTTATAATTACTTGTTTATCAGTTATTATACCAAATTTTTTATTAAAATGAACTACGTTATTGTCAAGTTGAAAAGTTGTCATATATAGTTGTTTTTTCTATATACAAAGTTGATACTATTTTTGGTTTTATCATGGTAGAATGTTTTCTACAACATTGTGTAGATTGATTTCTACAAAAAAAGGATAATCCAAAATGAATTATCCTTTTAGTGGAGTCGCCGAGAATCGAACTCGGGTCCAAACAAGCAATCAAAGAGCTTTCTACACGCTTATTTTTTGATTTAATTTTCGTTATTCTGCTGGGCCAAAAACAGCCACAAAATACTTATCTTCTAATTTTTTCGTAACAGCCACGAAGCGTTGCTGTTCTTAGGTTTATATTTACGATTTACCTTTATCGACCGCCACAAACCAAAGCTATCGAGGTAAATCCTGCTTTCCTATCTAATAGGAACAAGGCCAATCTTACTATAGTTCAGATTATGCAGCAAGAGCGTAGTTTCCTTCGCCGTTTATGTTTTTGTACATTTGGATTTACGAGCAAAAAGTACAATGCTCGACGTGCTTACAATTTAATTCCACTCGCTGTCAAAACCAGTCGACCCCAATTTTTTATTAGTATTTTTATTTAATTGCAAAAATCAGTCCACAAATATACTTCTGAAATTTATGGCAAACAATTGTCAATAAAAAATATTTTATTTTTTCTTCCTTTTTGCTGCTCTTTTTTTCTCAACACCACGATTTGTAGGTTTTGTTTTTCTTGGTTTTACTTTTCCTGGACCACCAAGGTTTACTTGTTTATTTTTTATAGATTTTTCATGAAATGCTTCTCCACCTTCTTTTTTTGGTCGTTTTAGCAAATGTTTCATCTTTTTCTTGTCTTTTTCAAATTCTAAAAGACGCACCGCAACTTCAACATTGTCTGGAAAAGCTAAAAACTTTATTTCTTTTTCCATTAAAACCTCGGCTTGAATTTGAATTTCTTCTTCGCCAGGCGAAATAAAACTAATTGCAATACCTGATTTATCTGCACGACCAGTTCTACCAATTCTGTGAATATATTGTTCGGGAACTTCTGGAAACTCTATATTTATTACATGAGTTACATCAGAAATATCTAATCCACGAGCCATAACATCAGTTGTAATAATTCCTTTAATTTCTCCTTGCTGAAAAGATGCCATCGTGTTTAAACGATAATTTTGCGATTTATTAGAGTGAATTATTCCAAATTGTTCAGGAAAATCTTCTTCAATACTATTGGCAACTAAATCGGCAATTTTTTTATTGTTTACAAATATCAATACGCGACTCATGCTTTCATCGCTAAGAAGTAATCCTTTGAGAAGATTAATTTTAGTTAAAAAATTGGGTGTGTAATAGCCAATTTGTTCAATTTTTTCTAATGGAGTTCCAGATGCGGCAAGCGTTATTTCTTCGGGTAAATCAAAATAATCATCAAGCATTTCATCAACATCATCTGTCATTGTTGCCGAAAACAATATGTTTTGACGTTTACCTTTTATCATCGTTAATATAGATGTAACTTGAAATCGAAAACCTAAATTTAATATTTCATCAAATTCATCTATTACAAGTTTTTGTGTAGAATCAAATCTAATAACATTGTCAAGTGCCAAATCCATTGTTCTACCAGGAGTTCCAACCAGAATATCAATTCCTTCACGAACATGCTTTTTTTGAGTATTGATATTTACACCACCATAAACTCCAAGTGTTCTTACCGACATATATTTGGTTAAACTTTCAACAACATCAACAATTTGCACAACAAGTTCACGAGTTGGAACAATAATTACTATTCTTGGTGAATCTGTATGAACAAATTTCCATTGTTTTAGTAACGGAAGTAAATAGGCAAATGTTTTTCCGGTACCAGTTTGGGCAATTCCCATTACATCTCTTCCAGACATAATTGACGAAAAAGATTTTTCTTGAATTGGTGTTGGTGTTGTTAAACCTAGTTCGTCTATTGCTTTTTGCAAAGATTTAGGAAGATTAAACTGCTCAAAAGTGCTCATTTTACTTGTAATTTGGGTGCAAAGGTAAGCATTTCTTTTTTGTAGTTGTTTTTCAACTTATTATCCATAAAAAAAACCTTTTAAAATGTATTAAAAGGTTTTAAAAGTTTGATATTATTTCTATTTTATAGCTTATTCATATTTGTAGCCAAGGTCTCAAGAAATTTTGTTATTGGCGCTTTAATCATCATTGCAATCATTGAGTTGAATTCGCCTTCGAAATCTAATTTTACTTCGCATGAATTATCAGAAGTACTAATGATATTGGCGATTAATGAAAACGGAAGTTTGTCGCTTGCAGCATTTAATACCACTTTAGAATTAGGAATTTTATCTTTCATTCTCAATTTTATTTCGGGCATACCTTTTAGTCCAAAGTTAAAAATATCATCGCCAAGAACTTCAAATTTTGCAATATTTTCGGGCATTAATTTTTCGAAATTTTTAACTTCCGACAACGCATTAAATATATATTCTGCCGATTTTTCAACGGTTACTTTTGGGCTTTCTAAATTCATTTTTTATTCATTATAATGAACGAAATAATCTCGTTCTTTAATTATGGTTTTTATTTATTTTCTAAAACATTCCATTCAGATGGATTTTTTTTCCATTCTTCAAGCGTTTTTTGTTCTTCTTCTGTAATATATTTTTTTGCAACTGCCAAAGTCAATAAACTTTCATAATTGCTCAAAGTATTCAATTCTACATTAGCATTTTTAAAATTATCATTAGCTATATCAAATCCATAAGAGAAAATTGCAATCATACCTTTTACATTTGCACCAGCTTCTCTTAAGGCATCAACTGCCAATAAACTACTATTTCCGGTACTAATTAAATCTTCGATAACCACAACATTTTGACCTTTTTGTAAAAAACCTTCAACTTGATTTTGTCTACCATGCTTTTTTGGTTCTGGTCTAACATATACAAATGGTAGTCCAAGCACTTCTGCAACAAGTATCCCAATACCAATTGCGCCAGTTGCAACACCAGCAATTACATCTGGTTTTCCATAAATTTCTTCTATTTGGTGCACAAACTCATCGCGAATGTAATTTCTAATAGCTGGAAATGAAAGCGTTATGCGATTATCACAATAAATTGGTGAATTCCATCCCGATGCCCATAAAAAAGGTGTTGATGGATTCAATTTAATTGCATTTATTTGCAAAAGCAATTCGGCTGTTTTTTCGGCTGTGTCTTTATTAAAAATCATACTGCAAATGTATAAAGTTTTTGTCAACGATAAGCCACTTTTTTTAACAAATGAAATCGAAAAAGAAACCGATTTTCAAATATTTTTGCTTGAAAGTATTGATGTTGAGCAACTTATTATAAAGATGTTCAACAATAAGATTAAGAAAGCTTATTTATACTATCCTGATGAAAAAGAACTTTTAAAAAAAGTTAAGGAGCAAATTCCTGTAAAAAAAGCTGGTGGCGGATTGGTTTTTAATAAAAATGGTGAGGTTTTATTTATTTTTAGAAACGGAAAATGGGATTTGCCAAAAGGTGGATGTGATAAAGGTGAAGAAATTGAAGATTGTTCGCTTCGTGAAGTTGAAGAAGAAACTGGAGTAAATAATTTAAAAATTACCAAAAAACTTCAAAAAACTTACCATATTTTTAAGCGAAATGGTGTTTATAGATTAAAAATAACACATTGGTTTGAAATGAAAACCGATTTTGAAGGTACACCAATTCCACAAGCCAATGAAGGAATAGAAAAAGTGGCTTGGCTCAATCCTGAAGAAATTAAGCAAGCTTTAAAAAATTCTTATGAGAATATTAAATTGTTATTTGAGTAGCTTTTTTAATTAATATCTTTTTTTAATAAAAAAAACTGCCTTTTGAGGCAGTTTTTATACAATTAAGATTAAATTTTATGGTTGTTTTATTAAAATGTATTCACCATCGGGAACTATGTTTGAAATGTAATTATCTCCAACCCGATGACCAACATTTATTGTACGGCGAAAAGCTTTTAGCACTTCATTTCCACCAATAATTGTTCTTCTAATAATTAAATCACTACCAACTTGTGTATCACTAAAAAACAAGTTCATTCTTTTTTCGTTGAGTAAACAATCATTACAAGGAAAATCTTGATTATTTTCTATCAATGATAAACCTGCAATATTATGAAGATATTCGTCGTCATATATAATATCAATTTCACTTAGTGTACTAACTGTATTATTAATATCTAGATATTCAAACTCACCTACTATTAAGTCTGCAAAAAAAGTAATGTAAGGAACCATAGTAACCTTTTTAAGTATAATTTTAAAGTAGACACCATTATTTTGATATACATATGTCCCAACGAATTGATTCATATCATTATTGATGTCTTTTACATAAGAGTTTGGTATAGAGACTCCATTCCAATCTAAATTATTTATAATAGGAGTTTGTGCTTTAGAATTTAATACACTAAGTAAAAGTATAATTAGATTTATTTTTTTCATAATTTTCATATTTTAATTTTATGGACATGGAATTGTAATTACAATTCCACCTTCAAGTTTTATTTTATTCCAGTTAGTAAAATTATCATCAGCAGCTTTATATAGTGTAAAACCATAATTTCCATATTTGGCAAGAAATTTTTGTTCATATGTAGATGAGTCATCACCATAATATTTTGAGTCTGCTTCAAGAATGGATTTTAATTTTCTCATAACATCCCATGATGCAGGTAATGAATTCATGTCTAAATCTATTTTATTTTTTAATAAAATTTGATTATCTATCATTAATGCATAAGTAAAAGTTGCTGGAGTTGAACTTACATGGTTTCTAACTACAACATACGTCACCAAATTTGGTCTGTTATAATCTCTCGTATTAGGTTCTTCATACATTACGTTCAAAAATCTTATATCACCAAAACCAGGAACTGGTTTGTCATTCACACCATGATTATGAGCGGCGCCAAAAATATATCCACCATATTCAGACATAATCATATTGTAATCATTTGGATTTATAGGAACATCAATATTTGTATATTTATCAATAGAATTTTTATATTCTAAACCAAAACCATATTCTCTACCAGTGTTTGTTTTTGGTCTTAATGCTACCAACTTCCCTTTTAAACCGTCAGCAGCTAAATCATGTGCAGTTAATCTTTTCAAGCGATCACAAGGAGTTTCTGTACTATCCGCTTCAATACAATTAGCGGTATGACAAGGCAGGACAGTTTCAAGAATATTACTATTAAAACCACCGCTACTATTAAAAGTTGAAGTACTAGAGGATGAAGATGTTGAAACATTTTCTCCACCAATAACATTAGGAAAACAAAAAGTTGAATCACTAAAAGTAATAAAAGCAAATCCATTTAAAAAAGCATGATAAAAACAATTTGAATTTGCAACATGTATCTCATGCTCTTGTCCAGTTAAATCACTGCATAGAACCTCTTGAGTAGTTATACATTCTGCTCCACCAGGAGTTGTTGACCAAAAAGTTCTACCTTCAATATTCAAATCTGTGAACTCCTTTTCATTAAATGTCATTTTATAAGAATCGTGTTCTTCTACCCTTACTGCTTTTTCATTCATGAAGTATTTAATAATTGCAGCAACTGTTTCACCATCTTTCACTCTTATTATTAAGTTCTCAAATTTCAACTCTTCTTTAACTTCTCTTTCTATTAACAATGTAAAAAAAGTTGTTCCGTCAGCATGTGTAATTATTCTAACAGGTTCATCCGTTACAATAGTAAACCCAAATTGGTCTTCGAGTGCAGTTCTTGCTGTTTCAGAAGTCGTTGAACTAAATTTTTTCTTAGTCAATTTACTGTAAGCAGTACTAAAAACTGGCATGTCGAGTGCTTCTTTCAATGATTTTTCTTTTAAATCAAAATTAATTCGATTTTGTCCATTTATGTATTCTTTCTCTTGTGTGCAACTATAGTACAAAAATGTTGCCAAGATTAGATAAAGAAAAATTTTAAATTTTTTTAATGGTTTTTTCATTCGCGTTGGTTTTAATTGGTTAGACATTTGTTTTCTTTCCTTAATTAAAACCTTTCAACAATGATTTTTTCAACAAGAACTCTTTATTATTTCTTATAAATAGAACAAAGTATGACTTTATAACTATGTATTAATAAAGAAGGTGTGGAAAACTGAACACTATTTAGGTAAGAGGTATCTCGAAACACCCAACAGACAAAATAGGTCAGCCCACACCTAATAGTGTGAGCTTTACCCATCTGACTCTGTCTGTTTTAAAATTTTCGAGATTTTCTTACCAGAGTTTCTTTAAGTAAAAGCTAATATTTTATATTTTTATTTATTTCATAAAACGAATGTAAGAAAATATTATTAATTTATTAATATAAATAATACTAATTGCTATTTTAAAATTCACAATTGGCTTTACCTTTGCCAAATGAATAGAAATACACATTCCAACAATTTACTTTTAAATCTTGGTATTGAAAGTTTAAACGAAATGCAAGAAATGGCACAAGATGCTATTTTAAATGATGCCAATGTTTTATTGCTTTCGCCAACTGGTTCGGGCAAAACACTAGCTTTTTTACTTCCAATATTTGAAATGTTGCAGCCAGAAATTGCTGGAGTTCAATGTTTAATATTAGTTCCGTCAAGAGAATTGGGTTTGCAAATTGAACAAGTTTGGAAAAAAATGGGAACAGATTACAAGGTAAATGTTTGCTATGGTGGACATTCTATTGATACCGAAATTAAAAATTTGTCTAATCCACCAGCAGTTTTAATTGGAACTCCAGGACGAATTGCCGATCATATTGATAGAGCAACTTTTAAAACTGATAAAATTGAAACCTTAATTCTTGATGAATTTGATAAATCATTGCAACTTGGTTTTCATGAGCAAATGACTTATATCATTGGAAGATTAACCAAATTGAATAAACGTGTTTTGGTATCAGCAACTTCAGATATTGAAATTCCTAAATATACACGAGTTGTTAATCCAACCATTTTAGATTTTATTCCAACAGAAGAAGAAAATTCTAATCTTTCTTTAAAAATGGTAGTTTCTAAAGAAAAAGATAAAATAAATTCACTTTTTAATTTGTTATGCTCTTTAAAATCGCAATCGGCAATTGTTTTTTGCAATCATCGTGATGCTGCAGAACGCATTAGTGATACCTTAAACGAAAAAGGAATTTATTCAACTTATTATCACGGTGGAATGGATCAAGATGAACGTGAACGTGCTTTAATTCAATTTAGAAACGGAAGTGTAAGTTATTTAGTCACAACAGATTTGGCTGCTAGAGGTTTGGATATTCCAGAAATGAAACACGTAATTCATTATCATTTACCATCTAAGGAAGACGAATTTACACATAGAAATGGAAGAACTGCTAGAATGTTAGCATCTGGAACTGCTTATATCATTGCTCATGAAAGTGAGAAAAAAATGGACTATTTGGATTATAAAATGCCAGTTTTAAATGTTGAAAATGCAACCACTTTACCAAAACCACCTGAATTTCAAACTATTTATATCAGTGGTGGAAAGAAAAATAAGCTAAACAAAATAGATATAGTAGGTTTCTTTTCTCAAAAAGGAAAACTAGAAAAAGGTGATTTGGGTTTGATAGAAGTAAAAGATTTCATCTCGTTTGCAGCTGTAAAATTCAATAAAACAAAAGATTTATTAAATAATATTCGCGACGAAAAAATGAAAGGGAAGAAATTTAAAATTGAAGTAGCGCGAAAAGTTGTTAAGAAAGAGGAGTAATAGAATCACAGTTGGCCGTCACAGTTTTGAGCTTATATTTATGAAAACTGTGACTGAGACTGAAAAACTAAATCGAGATTCATTACCACATAAAAGTCCACATTTAGAATCGGTACGTTTATTTTCATTGATATAATTAACATATTTCTGTTCTTTTTTTACTTTTTTTGCATTAAAAATGTATTTTATCGATTTAATTAACACTTTATCGACATTAAAAAAATAAATAAAAGTTAATGTGTAATTTTAAATACTCAATCTTAAAAAAACAACTTAATCTAATAGTCATTCAAAAGACTACAAATTATTAATAGATTATTGTTTGTTATATTTCTCCCTAAAATTTACATGTTTATCCTTAATGACGTGGTATTTTATTAATTATTAAATACTTAAACATTATGAAAGCAAAATTTTCAATGCTCGCAATTATTATTTTTATGTTTTTCGTTTCTTGTGATTCTTCATCAATTGATGAAACTGAACTCTTAAGTGTACAAGCAAAAACAGCAGTTGAAAGGAATATTTCCAATTCATTTGAGGGTACAGACACTCCTACAGGTTCAATAGGCGGAGGTATTATGACTCATCTTGGAAGATTTCAAGCAGTTCAGACGGCAACCTTGTTGCAAAATAATGGAGATGGTACTTTTAACTATGCCTCTAATGACATCATTACTGCAGCTAACGGAGATATGTTATATTCTCAATCAACAGTTCTTTTAACTTTTAGCTCTGCATTAGAAGCCACCTATGTTGGAGGTTTTACTATAACAGGAGGTACAGGAAGATTCGTTGGAGCAACAGGATATTTATCTTTTACAAATGGTGTGTATATTATTAATGGAGATACTGGAATTGGCGCATCTAGACATAATGCGTTTGGAATGATTACATATTAATTCTGAAATTTGGTTTTAAATTCTGAAAATTAAGAAAACAAACAAGTCTGTTGACAGGTAAATTTCACAGATTTTATAAATTATTATTTGTAAATCTGTGAAATTTATGTTGATTATATCTTTACAGAATCTGGAACTAAAACTGTATAATCGCCTCCGTTTCTAATAACATCTCTTACAATGCTTGATGAAATATAGGATGTTTTGGAAGCTGTTAATAAAAAAACAGTTTCAATTTTAGACAATCTTCTGTTGGTGTGTGCTATTGCTTTTTCAAATTCAAAATCGGCTGGATTTCTTAGACCACGAAGAATAAATTCGGCTTTTTCTTTTCGGCATAAGTCTATCGTTAAACCTACATAAGTAATTACTTTTACTTTTGGTTCGTCTTTAAAAGCTTGTTCAATAAAGCGTTTTCTGTCTTCTTGTGAAAACATATATTTTTTTTCAGAATTCACTCCAATAGCAACAATAACTTCATCAAATAGAGAAATTCCTCTTTTAATAATATCATAATGTCCATTGGTTATAGGATCAAATGAGCCAGGAAATATTGCTTTTTTCATTATTTTCGGTCTATTGAATAAATGATTCCTTTGTTAAATAATTTTTCTAAATCTTTTTGAGTGGTAACAGCTCTATCTAAGGTGTAATTTCTATCGATATCTATTTCATCAATTTTATCTGACATATCAATTTCATAATCATTGTTGGTTATATAAATACTGTCTTTATTAACTTGGCCAACTCTAATAGTACTAAAATGACCATTATCTAATTCAACTGAATATACATCACCTTTTTGAGGATTGGCGATATAGGTTTTTTCTTTATCTTTTCTATAATTATAATAAAGAGCTCCAAATGCCATTAAACCTGCAATAGATAATATAATATAAAGTACAATTAAAGGTTTACTTAGCCCTTTTTTTTCTTTTTCTATTTGAAATTTAGAATCCATTATTGATGTTTTTTTTATTTTTTAAGGTAAAAATATTACATTTCATTAAATCTTGATTATTCTCTATCTATTGAATAGATTGTTTCTTTTTTATACAATTCTTGCAGATTTTTTTGTGTAGTAACATCTTTTTCAATAGTATAGTTTTTATCAACATCAATTTTACTAATTCCTGTTGATTGATCAGTTAGATAGTCGTTGTAAGTAAAATATATAGAATCTTTGGTAACTTTATCAACTCTCATGGTTGTAAAATTTCCGTCGTCGGCTTTTATACTATAAACATCACCAGCTTTTGGGTTTTTAATATAAGTTTGCTCTTTATCTTTAGTTTGACCAGAAACATAAAATGCAATTGCAACCAATGCTGCAATAACAAACAATCCAGAGAACATCCAGATTGGAGTTTTTAATCCGCTTTTTTCTTTTTCTCTATCTAGTTTTGTTTTTATTTGCTCTGACAAATCTTTATATTCATAAGTTTTTTTGCAATGATTACATTCTGCAACGGTAACTTTACTCATTGGAAATATTGGTATCCAATAAATGTAAGCATATTTTCCGAAGACGCTATATGTCATTGATGTGTTAGTTTTACATTCTGGACAATCTACATTTATGAGTTGTCCGTTTAATAAATTACTAGCTTTTGTTCCGTAAAAAATCATAGTTTTGTTGGTTTTGGTTAATTTCTAATTATTGAAATGATTTTATCATCCTTATAAAATTTTAAAAGTTCAAATTTAGAATAAATTATTTTGTTTTTTGTGTAATTTTTGGTTTTGTTAATTTCATCAATATCATAAGGTAAATCTACTTGAAAATCGTTTTCAGTTGCAAAAATACTGTCGTTTGAAATTGCATCAATTCTTAATGTATAATAATAACCTTTTGAATCTTTTATAGCATAAACATCATTAACCATTGGTTTTTTAATGTAAATTTCAGTTTCATTATTGTTTTTATAATAATTAAAAATACCGTAAATAATTGCTAAAATTATTATAAAGCTACCAAAAAACATCCAAATTGGATTTTTTAGATTATTGTTTTCAACATATAATTTTGAAATTGTTTTATCATCTAAGCTATTAATTTCGATAATATTGTTACAACTTTCACATGTTACAACAGCTTCTTTTCCAACAGGAAATAAGGGAATTAAAGTTAAATGTGTATATCTTGAATAAACAGAATAATGTAATGTTGAATTGATTTTGCAATTAGGACAATTAACATTTGATATATTTCCATTTTTAATAATTTTGGAATTTGTTCCAATTAAAACTATCATAGTTTTATTTTATTTCTCTGTTAATATATATCCATCCAGTTACAGATGGTTCAACAGTATCAAAATCTATTAAATAGTAATATGTTCCGTCTGGTAATTCTTTTCCAGAATTTGATTGACCAATCCATTGAGTTGAATAATTATCTTTTGAATAAACTTTCATACCATATCTATTAAAAATAGTCAATTTTTTTACATCTAATAATTCTAAATCGAAAAATTCATTTAGGTTGTCACCATTTGGAGAAATACCTTTTTGAATATCACAATATATTTTTGCAACAGAAAGATTTTGAGATTTATAACAACCATTAGGTAATAAAACAGTAACATTAAAAGATAATGGTAAATTTACAATTATTGAATTTGAATTAATATAATCAGTTACATTTAGAATTGAATTGTTTGAATTTACTATAACATTACTATTTTCTTCCCAAGTATAAAAAGCTGTACTGGCATCAAATGAATTACCAATTGGAACTACTTCTAGCGTGAATTTTTTATCAACACAATCTTGAATTATTGTAAAATTAAAATCTTCAAATACAGTAACGCTTAATGATGGAGGTAAAAGACTACATTCTCCTGCATTTGGTGTGAATATATAATCTCCAGTCAAAGTATTGCTTACAGTTGTTGGTGACCAAGTTCCAGAAATTCCGTTTAACGATATTGAAGGAAGAGTAGGAACAATTCCACCAAAACATATTGGAGCAATTGGATCAAATGTTGGAGTAATTTTTGGATTCACAACAATTTGCAAGGTTGTAGTCGAGGCACAAAGTCCTGTGGTTGGTGTAAATAAATAAGTTGTAGTAGTTAAATTATTTAAAGCTGGTGACCAAGTTCCAGTAATTCCATTATTGGATGTGGTTGGTAATGCAGCCAAAACTGTACCTTCACAAATTGGATTAACAGCAGAAAAAGTTGGAGTTACAATTGGAGTTACAATTATTGTTAAGGTTACTGTTGTTGCATCTTGACCAATTGCTGGTGTAAAGGTATAAGTTGTTGTAAGAGTGTTGTTTAGTGCTGGTGACCAAGTTCCAGTAATATTATTATTAGATGTTGTTGGCAAAGGAGATAAAATGGTTCCAGAACATATTGGTAAAACAGCAGTAAAAGTAGGAGTAATGGTAGTTGTTGATGAGTTAGTAATAATAGTTTGCGAAACTGTTGGTCCGCAAGGTGCGTTTATTTGAGCCAAAACAGTATAAGTTCCGTTAACTAAATTGTTAACAGTATTTGTAGATGATGATGAATTAATTGTTTGGCTTACAATTGTATTACTTGCATTTAACCAAGTATAAGTAATTAATGGAGTTGTAACTGTTGTTACAATAGTTGCAACTGCAGTTGAGTTATTTGGGCTTACTAAAGTTGAAGTTACATTAATTGAAGAAGTTGTAGAACAAGATGAACTGTTTATTGCTATATAAATTCCACAAAAACCACTTCCAGTTACATACAATTCATTAGTTCCTGATTTTAATTTTATATCAGTAATATATTTATTTGCTGTAGTTGAAGCAACTGGAATTGTTCCATTTGGTGTAAAACTAGTTCCATTAAAATTATAACATAAAATTGAACCGTTTCCGCCAATGTAAATGTTATTACATTCGTCTACTGCAATTCCGCCTTGATATCTTGCTGTTAGCCCTAAAATTTGAATTTCGTTTATTCCTATTCCAGTATTTTTATTGTAAGCTTTTAAATTATAACCATCATAATAGAATAAAAAGTTATTATTTACTGCAAGAGCATTAAAACCATTTGATGAAGGATAGGAAAGTCCACTTCCAGGATAAATTTTATTTCCTAACTCTTCAAAAGTAGTATATCCAGTAGATGTAAACCAAGAATTACCATCGAAAGATGAATTTACTCTTAATAAAGCATTGCTTGTTTGAGTTTCAAATGAACTTGCATAAAGAAAATAAACAACGCCATTAGAATCAATTGTATGTGATACAATATCTTGACCAGCAGAACTTAATCCTGTAAAACTTTGAGGGTTGATTGATGCTGTTGTTGTATTTAGAATTCCTGCCGAAACATTACTTGTAGTTCCGCCTCCAAGACCAAAGATAGTTCCATCACCGCAACTGTAACCCATATCCCAAATTTCTTCCCAAGCTGGATTTGCAAGACTTATAAAATTATCATAAATTCCAAATGCGTCAATTCTAATAATTTGCGTTCCATAATTAAATCCTTGACCAGTATAGGATTTTCCAGAAACTTTATCAACAATAAAATTGCTTGGGTAATTTATTACAGGATTTGAAAACCAATTTGCAGATGGTACTACTCCATCAAAAGTCCAAATTAAAGATCCAGTTGGTGAAAATTTAGAAATTAAAAATGGACCACTTCCGCCATAGGCATAAAAGTTACCTGCATAATCATAATCAACATCATAAGCATAATTATTATTTGCAAATGAAATATTGATAACCCATGGATCAATTGTAATTTTTTGATTTTTATCATATCCATTTGGAAAATTAAAAGAAATTATATTATTATCAAGTTTAAAATTAGATTCCAACTTTAAATCATTTTGAAAACTATTAGGAGCAAGCTCTGTTATGTCTATAATTGGTGTTTTAATTATTACATTTCCATTTTTAAGTATTAGTTTTTTAATATCGCCTGAATATTTAATTTTTACATCCTCTAAATTGGCGCCAGGATATAGAATTACATTATATTTTATTCCGTTTTCTTTTTCATTTGTAAAAACATATTCAATATCTATATTGTTATAAATATTTTTGTAGGTTATCTTTTTAAAACAATCAGATTTATATTTTTCATCTCCAAATGAATGATAAAAAGTTTGTTTTTCATCAACAATAATTTCTGCATTTGGGTTTGAGTTTTCCCAATTTACTGAAACAAAATATTTTTTTGTTGCTTTTCTTTTAATTTTTTTTCCATGTTCAATTTTTTCAAACTCTTCATGACTCAATGGCTTCTTTTTTTGTAATAGATAAGTCAATCCTTGATTGCTAAAATAAACTTGCTCATCACTATTTACATAGCCATACAGAACTTCTTTATTATTGGGTAATATATTATTGAATTGTCCATTGTTTTTAATAAAAACTCTATTCCCAAATATATCGCCACTCGCTACAAATCTATTTTGACTATTTCCTTGTAAAGTAATACATAATAATGCAAAAAGCAGAAGGTTTTTTAAGCTGATTAGTTTTATTTTCATAATATGTTATTTAGTTTAAAAATTAATTTATTAAAAAAATAATCAATTAAACTAAAGCCATAATTGAGTATATTTTACTTCTTCCAAATAGGTTTTCTTTGTAAAGCTAAACTAATTTCGTTATTTAACAAATTAATCATAGGTATTTTCGCATAAGTAGCTTGTTGCGGAAAAATGCTTTGTGGAGATAATCCTGGGTTAGTATTTATCTCTATGAAATGTGGAATATCATTCATAATAATAAAATCGGTTCTCGAAAAGCCGCTCATACCAAGTGATTCATATACTTTTTTGGCGGTTTCAATTACATGATTTTCAATATCTAATGGTAAATCTGCAGGAGTAATTTCTTTAGATTTTCCTAAATATTTAGCTTCATAATCAAAAAAATCATTTTCACTTAAAATTTCAGTAATACCAAGAACTTTTGTTTCACCTTCATATTTTATTACCGCAACAGATACTTCTCTTCCTTTTAAAAAAGATTCAATTAAAATATCATTATCTTCAGCAAAGGCAAATTCAATTGCTTTATCTAGTTGGTCTAACGAATTTACTTTAGACACACCAAGCGAACTTCCTGATTGATTAGGTTTTACAAAAAATGGTAAGCCAAGTTCTAATACGATTTTGTCACCATCAATAACATCACCTTTAGATAAATAAATAGAATTAGCTTTAGGAATATTAAATTTAGATAAAACTGAAAGTGTATCTCGTTTATTAAAAGTCAAACTCGACTGATAAAAACTACAACCTGTGTATGGTAATTCTAATAATTCCCAATATGCTTGCAAATGTCCATCTTCTCCTGGTGTTCCGTGAACTGTGTTTACAGCAACATCAAATTTTATTGTTTGATTGTCTTTTTTAAATGAAAAATCGGCTTTGTTAATAGGATATTTTATTTCATCAATTAAACAATACCAATCATTGAGAAGAATGTGTACTTCAAATGCATCATATTTACTTTTATCAATATGATTTAGAATTAATTGACCACTACGTAAAGATATTACAGACTCATCTGAATATCCACCCATAACTACTGCTACGTTCATTGAAGATATAATTTTAATTACTATACAAAAATAGCACAATTGTTGAAACTAAAAATTATATCTTTGCGATAAATACTTTTTTTATGAGTTTTGGTAAATACATTACAAGTCGTGTCTTTTTTGCTCAAATATTGGCAGCAATTTCAATATTAGCTGTTTTGGCTTTTATATTTTTTCATTGGATAACTTTTATCACAAATCATGGTGACGAAATTACTGTTCCCAATTTAGGAAAAATGAGTGAAGACCAAGTTGATGACAAGCTTAACCAATTGGGTTTAGATTATCAAATAATTGATACTGTAGACTATAAACCCGAATTTCCTAAAATGGGAGTTGTGCAACAAGATCCAAGTTCTGGTTCTAAAGTAAAAGCAGGTAGAATAATTTACCTAACAATTAATGCATCTACTTATAAAATGGTGAGTGTTCCAGATTTAATTGAGAAAACTTATCGACAAGCTGTTCCTACATTAAAAGCAATAGGATTGTTGGAAGGCGAAGTTAGATATGTTCCTTATTTAGGAAAAGATATGGTTCTTGAAATGTGGATTAATGGAAAAAAAATAAAACCAGGAATGAAAGTTTTAAAGAAAACTAAAGTTGATTTAGTTCTTGGTGATGGAGAAGTAATATTTGACGATTCTGAAGTTGATAGTATTGTAAATGTTGCCAATAAAATTGAAAGAGAATTAGAAAAACAAAATGATACAATAAAAAATGCAGAATAATATTGATCTTCAAGAACCAGAAGAAGAACTTTTTGAACATTATAGATATGAGGTTCCAAAGGGACAAGCTTTTTTGAGAATTGATAAGTATTTGATGTTATTAGTTCCTAATGCTACTCGAAATAAAATTCAAAATGCGGCAACTAATGGTGATATTTATGTAAATGATGTTCCTGTAAAATCTAATTATAAAGTAAAGCCACTTGATGTTGTTAGAATTTTACTTGCGCATCCACCATTTGAAAATCGTGTAGATCCAGAAAACATTCCGTTAGATATTGTTTATGAAGATGATGCATTGCTGCTAATAAATAAACCACCAAATTTTGTTGTTCATCCAGGACATGGTAATTATACCGGAACTTTGGTAAATGCTTTGGCATATCATTTTGAAAATTTACCATTAAATAGTTCAGAACGTCCAGGATTGGTTCATCGAATTGATAAAGATACTTCTGGTTTGTTAGTTGTTGCCAAAACTGAAATTGCAATGACGCATTTAGCCAAACAATTTGAAGCAAAAACATCTGAAAGAGAATACATTGCACTCGTTTGGGGAAACGTAAAAGCAGAAGAAGGAACCATTGAAGGCAATATTGCTCGACACGTAAAAGACAGAATGCAAATGGCAGTTTTTGCAGATCCAGAAATTGGAAAACCTGCTATAACTCATTATAAAGTATTAGAGCGTTTTGGATATGTAACTCTGATTTCTTGTAAATTAGAAACAGGAAGAACACATCAAATTAGAGTTCATTTAAAACACATTGGTCACACTTTGTTTAATGATGAACGTTATGGTGGAAATTTAATATTAAAAGGAACTACGTTTACAAAATATAAGCAATTTATTGATAATTGTTTTAAAACCTTGCCTCGACAAGCACTTCACGCTAAAACTTTAGGTTTTATTCATCCAACAACTGGAAAAATGATGCGTTTTGAAACAGAATTGCCTCAAGACATGAAAGATTGTATTGAGAAATGGAGAAATTATTCTAAGTCAAATATGTCAGAGGAAGAAGATAATTAATAGAATTTTTTTTCTATTTTATTGCTTCATCAAACTTTTGACTGACCTTTTTCCAATTTATGCAATTAAAAAAATTTGATATGTATTTTTTTCTATTGCTTTGATAACTCAAATAATATGCATGTTCCCAAACATCAATTGCTAAAATTGGTGTTCCAGAAACTATTTGCTTTGGCATCAACGGATTGTCTTGATTTGGTGTACTTGTTATTTGTAATTTTCCGGTTTTGTCAACTACCAACCAAGTCCAACCAGAGCCAAATTGTTTAGTCGCAGCATCAGAAAACTGAGTTTTAAAACTTTCAAACGAACCAAAATCTCTAGCAATTCTTGCAGCTAATGAGTCTATAGGTTTAGCATCACCTTTTGGCGTTAATATTTCAAAATACAAACTATGGTTGTAATATCCGCCAAGATTATTTCTCATATTGGCATCACTCATATCTAGTTTCTTGTGTAATTCCTCAATTGTTAAACTCTCTTTCTCTGTTCCGGCTAAAGTTTTATTTAAATTGTTAGTATGCGTTAAATAATGTCTAGAATAATGAATTTCCATAGTAACGGCATCAATATTTGGAGAAAAATCATCATATTTGTATGGCAATTTTACCAATTCGAAAGCTCCTTTTTGAGCAACAACATCTTCTGGAGTTCCAAGAGTCATTTTTTCCTCTTTAGAAGGAAGTGGAACTTCTACAACTTCTATAAGTTTCTTTTTATTACAAGAAATAATTGATATAATAAAAAAAATACTTAAAACTAATAAAGCAGTTTTCTTGAATGAAATATACATAACAGAATTTTTTTTATTGAATGAAAACAATTTTTTAAACAAGAGAATTTATTAAATTTATATATTCTTCTTTAGCTTGTTCAATAGAAAAATGACTTATTTGCATCCATGCATTCATTTTAAAAGCATTTCTTAAATCATATTCTGGTGATATTCTTCTATCGATTGTTCCCATTGTTGCTTGCTTGTATAATGCATACAATCTTAGTTGCACATCTTGGGGCAACGATGCTTGAGTCATTTCATTGGCTTTTTCTACAGCATCTTCAAATCGAATATCTATTTCGTTTTCTTGCATTTATTTAGTTGCAATAATGGTACGATTTCCTATTGCAGTTTGATTCAATTTAACATTAATAGTTGTTCCTAACGGAAAATAAATATCAACTCTAGAGCCAAATTTTATAAATCCAGCATCATCACCTTGACGAACTTGCATTCCTTCTTCGGCATAATTTATTATTCTTTTTGCCAATGCACCAGCTATTTGTCGGTACATAATTTCGCCAAAAATTCTATTTTCAATTACTATCGTTGTTCTTTCGTTTTCGGTACTTGCTTTTGGATGCCAAGCAACAAGGTATTTTCCTGGATGGTATTTACTATATTTCACTTTTCCCGATGTTGCATATCTTGTAACATGAACATTTATTGGCGACATAAAAATTGACACTTGAATTCTTTTATCTTTGAAATATTCTGGTTCAAACACTTCTTCAATTACTACTACTTTTCCATCAACTGGAGCAACAATTGTGTAATCATCAACTTCTAAATGTCTGTTTGGATTTCTAAAAAATTGTAAAACGGTTATCAATAACAATAATAATAGTATTTGAACAGTTTTTAAAATCCAAAAATTTGAAATTAAAACCGGAGATAACAACAATAAAATTACAAAAGTTAATGTTGAAATTAAAATAATTTTCGCGCCTTCTTTATGAAACATAATATAAAATTTGATAAAATAAAAATACAAATGGTGCTACAAATATAACACTATCTAGTCGATCTAAAATGCCTCCATGACCAGGCATTATTTTTCCGCTGTCTTTTACGCCAGCCATTCTTTTAAATTTAGATTCAATTAAATCGCCTAAAGTGCCAAAAACACTAACTATTAGCGCAATAATTATCCAAATATAAGTTGCCGAAGCACCAATATAATATTTTGAAATTAATACACTTGCAAGTACACAAAAGAGTAATCCACCAAAGAATCCTTCAATTGTTTTTTTAGGTGATATTTTTTCTAAAAGTTTGTGTTTTCCTATTGATTTCCCAACAATATAAGCAAATGTATCATTAGTCCAAATTAGAATAAAAATACTTATAATAATTTTCGGATTATATCCTTTTATTCCAAAAGGTATTTTTATTAAAAGTAGAAACGGAATAATAACGTAACCTATTAGATAAATATATTTAGAAATGCCATCTATTTTTTCTTTCTTAGTATTAAAGAGAAGCAATAAAGCTTTGATGCTAACAAACAAACTTGCAATTAACAATAAAATATCGTTAGTTTTATTGGTTTTATATTGCGTTCCAAAATAAAAAGCCAATCCGCCAAGAAGTATTGGAAGGATTTTTTCTAGGTTGATTAATTCACAAAACTCATATATTGTTATGAGTAAGAAAACTCCAAATAGTATAAAAAAACTATTGGTAGAGTAGGTTGTAGCCAACAATAAAAGTGCTACATAAACTACACCAGAAAGTAATCTCGTTAGAGTTTCGTTCATTTTACAAATCTTCTAGGAGAAGTAAATATAGGTTTTTTGCACTACTACCATAGGTTAAGAAGTCTTCATCTTGAACTTTTTCAAAATATTTTATGGTAGTAATATTTGTGGGATAATCTTTATCATATTTTTTCTTAATTACACGCAAGCCATCGCTTTTAGTTTCTAAAATTTGACTTGTTGTTGCTAGAATTACAATATTATCTGGAAGTTCATTTGGTTTATTTTGTTTAATTTGATTGGATGAAAATAAAATAGAACCTTCATCTGCGATTAAATTTTCGCAACTTGCAAATAAAAATTTAGGTTTGTTTTGACTATTATAATTCAATTTATTTTCTTCTAATAAATTAAATAGTTTTGGTTCATAACACATAACATCACTTTCAAACCAATCGTTTTCTTCTAGTATATTTTCAAATTGTTCTTTAACTTCTGAAATATTTTCACAATAAATAAATTTACCTCCATTTTTTTTAAAATTAAAAGTAAACAATTCATCCACCGGAAGTGAAGAAGGATTAGGAGCGTTATATTCGCTTTGGTTTTCCTCTTTGGAAGCATCATTGCCAGAACCAAATATTTTTCTAAAAAGACTCATATTTTATAATAGTATTCGTATTGTATTACTTGAAAACCTTCAAAGATAAAAAAATCTTAATTCAAATTGCTTTTTTGAATTAAGATTTTTAATACTTTATATTATAATTGATTTTTTAAACCGTTAAGTCGGCTAAATCTTCATTTTCTTTATGATATGGTCTTTTACCGAAAATTGTTTCTAAATCGTCTTTAAATATGACTTCTTTTTCTATAAGTATGTCAGCAAGTTGTAACAATTTATCTTTATTTTCTTTTAATATTTCAATAGCTCTTTGATATTGGCCTTCTATTAAAATTGAAATTTCTTTATCAATTGTTATTGCTGTTTCTTCAGAATAGGGTTTGTTAAAATTATATTCATTTTGTCCAGATGAATCATAATAAGTAATATTACCTAGTTTTTCATTCAAACCATAAATAGTAACCATAGCACGAGCTTGTTTGTTTACTTTTTCTAAATCGGATAATGCACCTGTAGAAATTGTATCAAAAACTACTTTTTCGGCAGCTCTTCCGCCCATTGTTGCACACATTTCATCTAGCATTTGGTCTGGACGAACTATTAATCTTTCTTCTGGTAAATACCATGCAGCGCCAAGACTTTGACCTCTTGGTACGATTGTAACTTTAATAAGTGGTGCAGCGTGTTCTAACATCCAGCTTACTGTCGCATGTCCAGCTTCGTGAACTGCAATAGCTCTTTTTTCGGCTGGTGTTACAATTTTATTTTTCTTTTCTAATCCGCCAACGATTCTATCAACGGCATCAAGAAAATCTTGTTTGTCTACAGCAGTTTTATTATTTCTTGCTGCAATTAGTGCTGCTTCGTTACATACATTTGCAATATCTGCACCAGAAAAACCAGGAGTTTGTTTGGCTAGAAAATCGGTATCCAAACCTTCAACTTTTTTTAATGGAGTCAAGTGAACTTCAAAAATTTCTTTTCGCTCTCTAATATCTGGTAAGTCTACATAAATTTGTCTATCAAAACGACCAGCACGCATTAACGCTTTATCTAAAACATCAGCTCTGTTGGTTGCTGCAATTACAATTACATGAGTATTTGTACCAAAACCATCCATTTCTGTTAGCAATTGGTTTAGGGTGTTTTCGCGTTCATCATTTCCGCCAGACATGCTGTTTTTTCCTCTTGCACGACCAACAGCATCAATTTCATCTATAAAAATAATTGCTGGAGATTTTTCTTTGGCTTGTTTAAATAAATCTCTAACACGAGATGCGCCAACACCAACAAACATTTCAACAAAATCTGAACCAGACAATGAAAAGAAAGGAACTTTAGCTTCGCCAGCAACAGCTTTTGCAAGTAAAGTTTTTCCTGTTCCTGGAGGACCAACTAGTAAAGCACCTTTAGGAATTTTACCACCAAGTACTGTGTATTTTTCAGGATTTTTTAGAAATTCTACAATTTCTTGCACTTCTTCTTTTGCACCTTCAAGTCCGGCAACGTCTTTAAATGTAGTTTTTACTTCGGATTTTTCATCAAAAAGTTTTGCTCTCGATTTCCCAATATTGAATAATTGTCCGCCACCAGCACCACCAGCACCACCAGACATTTTTCGCATAATAAAAATCCAAACACCAATAATTAATATAAATGGTAATAGAGAACTAATAATTTCTATCCATTCACTTTTTGGTTGAAAATCGTAACTTTTAATTTTGTTTTGCTCAAGAGCAGTATCTAATTTTTTTTGAAAAAGTTCACTGTTTCCTGTTTCAAAAGTATAATGTGGTCCTTTGTTAGGGTTTCCAAAAACATCTTTAGCAATTTTTTTATTGACTTTGTCTTTTAATGCGTTTGCAGTTAAGTATGCTTCTGCTTTAACATTATTAAAAATTATAACTTTATCAATTTGACCATTATTTAATAATTCATTAAATTTAGCTGTGGTAATTTTTGATGGATCTTGCAAACTAGAACCATTTAAAATGTTTAAAACAATAAACATTAGAATAATTCCACCCGAAATCCACCATGGACTAAATTTTAATCCGCTTGGTTTTTTGTTTTCTGACATTATTTTATTGTGCTTTTAGTATTTATTTTCTAAAGTTGTTATTTTGGCATCACCCCAAAGACCTTCAATATTGTAGTATTCGCGAATTTCTTTTTGAAAAACGTGCACTACAATATTTACATAATCCATTAAAACCCATTCTGCGTTATCTGAACCTTCTGTATGCCAAGGTTTGTCTTTTAGTTCTTTTGAAACCATTTTTTGTACCGAGTTTACAATTGCATTAACTTGTGTATTTGATGATCCATTACAGATAACAAAATAATCACAAACAGCTGTTTCTATTGCTCTTAAATCTAGAATTTCAATATCATTTCCTTTAACTTCTTCAATTCCTTTTATGATGCTTGTTAATAAAACATCGGTACTTGTTGTATTTTTTGCCATTTAAAATTTTATATAATTTGCAAAGGTATCATTTTTTGTCATTATTTTTGATGCTTAACATAAGTTTAAATACTGTTTTACAAAAATAATTACCAATGAAGATAATCAAACTCAGTGCCATAGATTCTACAAATGATTTTTTGAAAGATTTATCTAAGAATGAAGCGTTAGAAAATTTTACTATTGTAGTTGCACAAGAGCAAACTAAAGGTAGAGGTCAAATGGGTTCTAGTTGGAGTTCTGAAATAGGTAAGAATTTAATAATGAGTGTTTTGATTAAGAATGTTTTAGTTGATATTACTGAGATATTTCATTTGAATGTTGCAATTTCATGTGCAATAATTAAGGTTTTAAATGAAATTGATGTTCCTAAATTGAGTATAAAATGGCCTAACGACATTATGTCAGAACAAAATAAAATTGCAGGAATTTTAATTGAAAACAGTATTAAATCTGATAATACAATTGAATCTATTGTTGGGATTGGTTTTAATGTAAATCAAAAAAATTTTGAAAACCTGCCAAATGCTTCTTCAATTTCTACTATTATGAAGAAAGATTTTGATTTAGATGATTTAATGCATAAAATTATTATTCAGATAAAGAAAAATTGTGGTTTAATTTTATCCAAACAAACTTCTGTTTTATGGCAAGATTATCATTTTAATTTATTCAAGATTGGAGTACCAACTGCTTTTGAAAATGTAAATAAAATTCAATTTATGGGAATAATTCAAAAGGTTAACAATGACGGATTACTTCAAGTTATTTTAGAAGATGATACTATTGTTGTTTTTGGAATAAAAGAAGTTAAGATGTTGTATTAAAAAAAAAAAACTTCCGACGAAATCGGAAGTTTAAGTATTAGTTTATGATAACTTTCTTGGTAATAGATTGACTTTGGGAATTTAGTTTTAGGAAATAAAATCCTTGAGGTAAATTTTCTAAAGTATAAGAGTTATTGTTAAAAATTGGTTTGTTAACTTCCATAATTAATTGTCCGTTGATGCTTATTAATTGAATTTCATCAATTTGAACTGGACTTTCAATATTAATTTTATGCTCATTTGTTGGGTTAGGATAAACCACAACATTATCAATAGCTTCAAATGATTCAGAGTTTAGTAAACTTCCCCAAATTTGCATTGCATATTCTGGATGATCAATAAAAGGATTTCTATTTCCTTGTCGTGCATTTACTCCAATTGCATTGTTTCTAGCAATTTCTCTATTACTTACTGGATCATTGTTATGCCAAGTTAAAAGTACATTTATAGCAGTTAATGTAAAAACTTGGTCAGAAGTACCATTAAACATTGTAAATGTAAATGATGTAACTAAATCTTCATATCGTGTTGCAAAATACAATAACATTCTTGCAATATCACCTTTAAACTCATCGATGGGTTCAAAAACTGTTCCTGTATATCCTGCAGAATATCCTGAATTTAAATTTGGACCTCTTTTAGTTCCGTTGGAATAAATATTACTAGCTACGTTTACTTTTCCAAAAGGCAAATCTCCTCTTTGAGCATTCACATATTTATCTGATGGTACAACAAAGTGTGCATCAGAATACATTGGAGTTAAAGAACCAAATGCTGAT
The DNA here is from genome assembly GCF_043773265.1 of Flavobacterium sp. Lineage (GTDB taxonomy): Bacteria > Bacteroidota > Bacteroidia > Flavobacteriales > Flavobacteriaceae > Flavobacterium. The sequence goes on from NZ_JAYVFH010000227.1 coordinate 49,868, forward strand.
TGTGGAATTAAATGTTCTCTATTGTATTTTTGACATTCGGCTGTTCCTCCAGTTCCATCGTCTTGATTTGTACCATAAGTGAAAGAACATTCTGGTCCAGTTGGGTTTTCAGTATACATGTCTAATAAAGTTCCATCATTTTCATAATAAAAATCTTTATCAGATGTTAAATAAGTTGTGTATAAACCAGAATAACCTCTGTCTGTGTGACCATTAATTATATTAAACAATTGAGTTTTTAGTGTGTATCCAGTTCCTGTAGCAGTATTGTAATATCCAGCAGGAATTTGTCCAAAAGAAATTGTAGCAATTAATAATAATAGTATAGATGTAATTTTTTTCATAATAATTTATAATTTTCTTTCTAGTAAAGCCATATAAAATCCATCAAAACCACTTTCGGAAGCTAATACTTTAGAATCTTTTACAAATGTAAAGCTTTTTCCAATATCGGTTGTTAAGAAGTGTTTAATTTGCTCTTGATTTTCTGATGGTAGAACTGAGCATGTTGCATAAACTAATTTTCCGCCAGGTTTTACAATTTTAGAATAATTTTCTAAAACTTCGGCTTGTATTTTTTTAATATTATCAATAAATTCAGGTTGCAATTTCCATTTAGCATCTGGATTTCTTTTTAAAACACCTAATCCGCTGCATGGTGCATCAATAAGAACTCTGTCTGCTTTTTCATGTAATTTTTTGATGACTTTTGTAGTGTTAATTATTCTATATTCAATATTAAAAGCTCCATTTCTTTTAGCTCTTAATTTTAATTGTTTTAATTTACTTTCATACAAATCCATTGCAATTAATTGACCTTTATTTTCCATTAAAGATGCCATGTGCAATGTTTTTCCGCCAGCACCAGCACAAGTGTCAACAACTCTCATTCCTGGTTGAACATCTAAAAATCTTGCAACTAATTGAGATGAAGCATCTTGAACTTCAAAAAAACCTTCTTTAAAAGCATCTGTAAGAAAAACATTGGCTCTTTCTGTCAAAACCAAAGCATCAGGTTGCTCTTTTAAAAATTCGGTTTCAATGTTTAAATCCATTAAAATTGCACGAAGTTTTTCTTTAGTAGTTTTTAAGGTATTTACTCTAAGAATAACTTTGGCTTGTTGGTTTTGAGCTGCTATTTCTTTTGTCCAAAGCGCTTCTCCAAGTTCTTTTACACCAAGTTCGTCCATCCAATCTGGAATAGATTCGCGCATTTTTCTAATTTTTGACAACTCATCAAATTTTCCTTTTATTTTTCTTTCTGGAGTTCCTTCAAGTTGTCTCCAATCTGGAATAGGATATCCGCGTAAAACTGCCCAAGTTGCAAACATTCTCCATAAATCTTCACGATTAAATGGTTCTTTAACGTCAGCAATTTCTGCATATAATCGTTTCCAACGAACAACTTCGTATATGGTTTCGGCAACAAATTTTCTGTCGGAACTTCCCCAACGTTTGTCTTTTTTTAGTGCTCTTGCAACTACTTTATCTGCATATTCACCTTCGTTAAATATTGCATTTAGCGAATCGATTGTAGTGTAAACTAAATTTCGGTGTAATCTCATTGTTTTAAAAAATCAGCGTGCAAAGGTATTGCTTTTTTATGTTGCATTAACGAAGTTTTAATTTTGTTTATAATTAATTGATGTTAAAATATTTAAATAGTTTTTTGTTATATTTGAATTATATTATATTAATTAGCATGAAACATTATACTTTTTCTATTATTGTTTGCCTTTTTTTATGTTCAGTGGCAAATTCTCAAACTTATCAAATTGGTCATACAACAGTAAATTTTATTGATACCAGTAGAAGTAATAGGAGTATTGCAACTGAGATTTATTATCCAGCAGATGTTGCAGGTGATAATGTTGCAATAACAAGTCAAAATACAATTCAGTTTCCAAGTTTAGTTTTTGGACATGGATTTGTAATGACTTGGGATGCTTATCAAAATTTTTGGAATGCACTTGTTCCAAATGGTTACATAATTGCTTTTCCAAAAACAGAAGGTTCTTTCTCTCCATCACATTTAGAATATGGAAAAGATTTAGCTTTTGTAATTAATCAGATGAATTTTTTAGGTACACAATTAACATCTATTTTTTATAATAGAGTAAGTTCTATGAATTCGGTAATGGGACACAGTATGGGTGGCGGTTCTTCGTTTTTGTCTGTTCAATTGAATTCTAATATAAAAACAATAGTAAATTTTGCTTCAGCAGAAACTAATCCATCTGCAATTGCAGCAGCAGGAACTGTAAATATTCCGTCATTAATTTTTGCTGGAGCAAATGATTGTGTTTCACCACCAAGTGCAAATCAATTGTCAATGTATAATTCTCTTGTGAGTTCTTGCAAGACATATGTTAGTATAATTGGAGCAAGTCATTGTCAGATGGCAAATAGTAATGCTTTGTGTAGTTTTGGAGAATCAACTTGTTCGCCAACTCCCACAATTACTAGAACTGCACAGCATGCCAAAATTTTCAGTTATTTAATTCCTTGGTTGGATTATCAATTAAAAGCTAATTGTTCACAAGGCAATGTTTTTGACAATCAAATTACAACAGATTCTAGTATTACTTTTTTGAAAAATTGTATTCAATGTAATAATTTAAATTCAGTCGAATTAAACAATGATATTGATTTGATTGTTTTGTTTCCAAATCCTTCAAGAGATTTTATTACAATAAAGGGATTTTCTGAAAAAGAATATCTTCTTAAAATTTTTGATATAAATTCTAAAGTAATTTTAGAACAAAGTTTTACTGAAGTAATAAATATTGATACTTCAAAATATTCTTCTGGAGTTTATTTTTATGAAATTATTGACACAAATAATTCAATAAAAAAAGGTAAATTCATTAAACAATAATTTAAAGAATTTACCTTTTTAATTTCTAATGATAAGATTAATGACTATTTCTAGTAGTTTCTAATCGTTTCATGTTAATAATTTCTGGTGGATGAAGTACCAATGGAAATTGCTCTACTTTAACCGAACTACTGTCTAATCCAAAACCTTTTTCTTCAGACAAACTTAGTTTTTTCATCATGAAGTAGGTGTTTAAAACAATTTTTTCAAAGAAAGTTAAATCGCCATCATTTGATAAAAATTTCTCTGAAAGGACAAATTTGAAATCACCAATAATATTGTTTTTATTTAAAGATTCATAACGGCTTGTAATATCAACTTCACCATTTTTCACCATATCTTTAATTACTTCTTTGAACATTAAATTAATTTTTGTTGGCTCTCTAAAACCTAGATAAAAATCAATTCTATAAATGTCATCTTTTATTATTTCTGATACTTTATATTCTTTTTTATAAGGTTCATTAAGAATATTTACGTGAATAAACCAATAAATATCGGCACGTTTTGGTCTTTTTTGTAAAATAGAATACATTACTTTTTCCTCAATTTCATCTACTCTATTAGAATTGGTCATATAAATTAAATGAGTTGCATATTTTGGAATTGATAAATCAACACTCAATTCGGCAAGAACTTTTTTATATGTTTCAATCTTTACAATTTTAGTATAGCTATGACTTATTTTTTTAGCCATATACCAAGTTGCCATAATAGCAATAAGAACAACAGCAATAATTAATGTAACAAAACCTCCATGAATGAATTTTGGTAAAATTGCAGCTAAGAAACTTAGTTCAATTACTAAATAAATTGATATTAGAGAACCTATAAAATACCATTTTACACGCTTCATTATTAGATAGTAATTAAGTAAAATAGTTGTCATGATCATGCAAAGTACAATTGCCAAACCATAAGCATGTTCCATTTCGCTTGATTCTTTAAAATATAAAACTATACCAACACAACCAAAAAATAATAACCAGTTTGTTGAAGGTATGTATAATTGACCTTTTAAATCGGTTGGAAAGTTGATTTTTACTTTAGGCCAAAAATTCAATCTCATTGCTTCATTTATCAATGTAAACGAACCACTTATTAAAGCTTGAGAAGCAATAATTGCAGCCAAAGTTGCAATTACAACACCAATTGGTTGAAACCAAGTTTCCATCATTAAATAAAAAGGATTTCCGTTTTCGCCACCTAATTCTAATAAAGTTTTTCCTTCTTGACTTATTAAATATGCACCTTGACCAAAATAGTTTAGAAGCAACATTATTTTAACAAAAATCCAACTAATTCTAATGTTTTTTCTTCCACAATGTCCCATGTCAGAGTATAATGCTTCTGCTCCAGTGGTACATAAAAAAACTGCACCAAGAACAAAGAAACCTTCAGGATGTATCATCAATAATTCGTAGGCGTAATATGGGTTTATGGCATTAAAAACTGAAAAATCATTTGAAATTTGAATTATTCCTAAAATCCCAAGCATTGAAAACCATACAAGCATTATAGGCGCAAAGAATTTTCCAACAAGCTTAGAACCAAATTGTTGTATTGAAAACAATACAAATAAAATACAAATTACAATTATTTGTATGTTTCTTGTTGTCATTGGATAAAAGTTATTTACACCTTCAACGGCAGCCGAAATAGAAATTGGTGGTGTAATTATTCCATCAGCGAGTAGTGCGCTTCCGCCAATAACTGCTGGTACAATGAGCCATTGAACTTTTGTTCTTTTTACTAATGCATATAAAGCAAAAATTCCTCCTTCGCCATGATTATCGGCACTTAAAGTTATTACTACATACTTTAAGGTAGTTTGTAATGTTAATGTCCAAAAAACACATGAAATTCCGCCTAAAACAATGTCTCTAGAAATGGCATATCCACCAATAATTGATTTCATTACATACAGTGGCGATGTTCCAATATCTCCGTAAATTATACCTAATGTTATTAAAAGACCAGCAGCAGATAGCTTGCTATGAAGATTTTGATGACTTTGAGAGCTCATATATAATTATTAAAAAAGAGTACAAATGTATTGTTTTAATTGTTTTAAATAAAAAAAGTATAAAAAATATTTTATATAGAAATATGTTTACAAAATTTGTCTTTGTTAAACTCGCGAAGAAAGCTTTCATAATATATAAACAAAAAAAACGTACAAGATTAATTGTACGTTCTTTTAATAATATTATCATTTGTGGAGAGAGCAGGATTCGAACCTGCGAAGTTCACACAGCAGATTTACAGTCTGCCCTCGTTGGCCGCTTGAGTATCTCTCCAAAAAGCTAATGCGGTTGCAAATATAAAAACACTTTTGGTGTTTGCAAACTTATTTAAAATTTAATTTTAGAATAAAGTTTAATGTTTTGGTAATGAATTAAATAAAAAAATACTTCGTTAAGGTTTTTATTATTTTGCTAAAAGTTCAATAATTTTAGCTCTTAATAAATCGCCTCTTAAGTCTTTTGCAACAATTCTTCCTTCGGAATTTAATATATATGTTGAAGGAATTGATTGAACTTTATAAAGTTTAGCAATTGGATCTTCCCAAAATTTTAAATTTGAAACTTGTGTCCAAGTAATTCCATCTTTTTCTATGGCTTTTTTCCAATCTACCAGCGTTTTGTCTAGAGAAACACCAACAATATTTAATCCTTTGGAGTGAAATTCATTATACAAAGCTACAACGCTAGGATTTTCTCTTCGGCATGGACCACACCAAGATGCCCAAAAATCTATTATTGTAACTTTTCCTAAAGATTTTTTTAATGAAATTACTTTTCCGTCAGGATTTGGAGCTGAAAAATCTGGTGCTAAATCATTTATAGAAATAGATTTGAAATTATTAATTTTTGTTTGAATTTCCTTTCCTGGCTTTGTGATTTTAAGAGTACTATCTAATTTGGCAAAGGTTTTTTTAATTCTTTCAATATCAGCTTTTGGATTATTTACTTCTTGTAAAAGCACTAATAATGATATAAAAGATTTTGGGTTTTGCTCTGGATAATTCTTAGAATATAAAACTGCTTCCTCTTGAATTTTATTGTATTCTTTGAACAATTTGTTTACTGTAATAGTGTCTTTTATTGCTTGAGCTTCAGTAACTTTTTGCATATTCAAATCTTGAAATTTTTTCAATCTTACTTGAACTTTATTTATGTTACCACTAAACTCTGAAAGGTAATCGTTGTTTTTGGTGCCACCAATTTTACTTTTGCTAATACTGTCTTTGTAAGCTAAAACATCAATTTTGCCTTCTTCTAAAATAAATGCAATTTTGCCTTCGGTATTTTTTAATTGTAATAAATGAATTGTTGGTTCAAGAACCTTTCCTTTAAAACTGAATTTTCCTGCTATGACCTTTGTGCTATCTACAATTATTAAAGTATTGTTTTCGTCTATTTTTTCTAATGTTATTAAGCTACCATCCGCAACATTATTTATTGTTCCAGAAATTAAATAATCATTTATTATAATTTTTGAAAAAGAGAAAAGTATAAACGATGTTACTACAACTAATATTATTTTTTTCATTGCTTTTTTTTGTAAATGTATTAATAAATTAAAACAAAAAAATCTCCGATTGGAGATTTTTTTAACTGTTATCAAATTATTATTTAGCAGCCAACAATTCTTCAATTTTAGCTCTTAATTCTTTGCCAGATAAGTCTTTAGCTACTACAACTCCAAAACTATTTAAAACAAATGTTTTTGGAATTGAATTTATGCCATATTGAACTGCAATTGGATCTTTCCATTTTTTAAGATTTGAAACGTGTGTCCAAGTTAATCCATCTTTTGCAATTGCTTCTGTCCATTTTGTTGCATCTTCATCCAATGAAACTCCAATAATATTTAAACCTTTAGCATGAAATTCATTATATAATGCAACTACATTTGGGTTTTCTTGTCTGCATGGTGCACACCAAGAAGCCCAAAAATCTATGATTGTAACTTTTCCTAATGTTTCTTTTAACGAAATCACTTTTCCTTCAGGAGATTTTGCAGAAAAATCTGGAGCTCTTTTTCCAACATCAACTTTCTTGAATTCTTTTAATTTTTTTAATATTTTTTTTCCTTCGGTATTGTTTTTCAAACTTTCATCTAAACCATTATAATATTTTTCTATTAATTGTAAATCTGGTTCAAACTCTGCAAATAAACTACCTATTAGTAATGTAGAAATATATGATTTTGGATTTCCTTCAATATATTTTACAACATAATCTTTTAGCTTTTTTTGTAAAACAGCATAATCTGCTTGAAGTTGTTTTATCGTTTTTTGGTCATTTTCATTTTGAGCAATGGCCAATTTAGATTGGTTTTTGTATTCAAATTCTTTAATCGTAGCTTGAAATTCATTTCTTTTATCAGTAAAAGATTGCATTTCATCATTATTATAAGTTCCGCTAATTCTAGTTTTTTGAATAGAATCTTTATCAATAACCATTTTTATTTCACCAGTTTCTAGAATTGTATAAAATGTTTCAACATTGATTCCTTCAATTTGAATAAGGTGCATAAAAGGTTCTTTAACTTTACCTTTAAAAGTAAATTTTCCATCTTTTACACTTGTAGTATCAATAGGAATCATGCCTAGAGAATCATCTTGTTTGTGCAAAACCACTTTTTTTCCGTTTGCAATTCCTTTAGCTTCACCTTCTAAAATAAATTCACCATCTTTTACTTTACTACAAGAAAATAATAAAGTTGATAATAGTGCAATAAATGCTATTTTTTTCATTTTATGTTTATTAAAAATTTTTGGCAAAAGTATTTAAAATTTAATAAAATCAAATCAATTTTAAGATATGTTTTAGAATGATGACAATAATATGTTTAACTTTGACCCTTAAATAAAATTGTAATGTTTAAAAATATTTTTCTTCTTTTTTCTTTTTTTTATTGTCTAATTGGACATACACAAATTGTTATTAATGAACTTGATTGTGATACTCCAAGTACTGACGATAGAGAGTTTATAGAATTAAAATCGGCGACTCCAAATTTTGCTCTTGATGGTTATGTTTTAGTTTTATTTAATGGAACTGGTACTCAAGCAAATATGAGTTATTATGTTATAGATTTAGATGGTAATTCAACTGATGTAAACGGAATTTTTGTTATTGGAAATACATTAGTATCACCTGTTCCAGAAAAATTATTGCCAGATAATATTTTTCAAAATGGTCCCGATGGTGTTGGGTTATATCTAGGAAATTCTTCTGATTTTCCAAATTTAACTCAAGCTACAACAACTAATTTAATTGATGCTTTGGTTTATGACACTGGCGATGCAGATGCAACTGCATTGATGGCATTTCTTGGCGTTGTTTCTCAAATAGATGAAAACGCCAATGGTTTACAAGCAACACAATCTATTCAAAGAAAGAATGATGGAACTTATGAAACTAAAACTCCAACTCCAGGTGCAAATAATGATGGAAGTGGTATTGTTTATAATGGATTGTCAATTGTTGTAAATCCGTTGCAATATAATGAAGGACAAACTTTTAATATATCAATTACTTCACAAACAAATGTAACTTCAACGACCAATTTTAATATTTCACTTTCAAGCGGAAGTTTTAATACTTCAGATTATACAGGAAATGTTGCGGTTTCAATTCCGATAGGAACAAATAGTTTTACAACTACAATTACTTTAATCGATGATGTTATTGATGAAGGAGATGAAGTTGCAAAAGTGAAATATACATCTGTTCCATCAGGTTTTAATAGGTTAAATGATAATATTAATATTAGAATTATAGACAATGATTTTTACACATTACCATTTGGTACACCATTAAATCCAACTTACGGAAATGTTTCTAGCACAGCACCATCAGGATATTATTCTAGTTTAGAAGGACTTTCTGGTGCAGCATTAAAACAAGCATTGCAAAATATTATTGCCAATCCAAGTGTGGTTAGAGAACACAATTATGGTGATATAGAAACTATTTTAAAGGCATGTGATCAAAACCCATTAAATAGTAATCAAGTTTGGTTAATGTATGTTGAGCAACCAAGATCAAAATTAGATTTGCAAGAAACAGGAATAAATACTGGAAAGTGGAATAGAGAGCATATTTATCCTCAATCTCGTGGCGGATTTACCGATGGAACTTCAGGAATTGCCGATGGAATAAATGTATGGTTGCCAACAGATGCCAATGATATTTTGGCTGGTCATGCAGATGCACATCATATTCGTGCCGAAGATGGTCCAGAAAATAGTATTAGAAACAATAAAGATTATGGAGAATATGTTGGTCCGGCAGCAACACAAGGAAGTTGGCGTGGAGATGTTGCTAGAGCATTATTTTACATGGCTGTTAGATACAATGCTTTGAGTGTTGTAAACGGAAATCCAGCAAACACAACGGTAGGACAAATTGGAGATTTGTCATTATTGCTACAGTGGAATGTAACTGATCCGAAAGATGATTTTGAAATGAACCGCAACAATTATATTTATACTTGGCAAGTAAACAGAAATCCATTTATAGATTATCCTAATTTGGCCGATTATATTTTTGGTACAAACGTTGGTCAGCCATGGTTTTCAACTTTATCAAATGCTAATTTTAATGAAGATAGAGTAGTGGTTTATCCTAATCCTGCTAAGGATTTTATTACCATTTCTGGATTAGAATCTGATGGTAAAATAGAAATTTTTAATACAATTGGTTCAAAAGTATTTGAGACTACATTTGTTGGAGAAAAAGAAATTCCTGTTGATTTAGAAGCTGGAATTTACTTTGCTAGAATTACTTCGGATGGTAAGAGTTTTGTTAAAAAGATTGTTGTGGAGTAAAAATTTCAATAATTAATGATATTTAAGTGCAATAATAATTTCAATAACAATTAATATTATTATTATCCATTCTAGACGAGAACTTTCACGAACATTTAAAACATCTGTAAAAAGTTTTAAATTTTCTTCTACAATTTTTAACCGATAATCAAGATCTTTAAAACGTGTATTTATATCAAAATTTGATTTAAGTTGTTTGTTCAGTAAATTAAGGTCTTCATTATCCCAAACCAAATTTGGATCATCAAGAATATAAAGATTATCTACGATACTGTTTTTTACATTTAAAACTTTGCCAATGTATTTAAGTAAATTTATTTTTGAAATACTAATTTTTCCTTTATTTTCAAGTTCTAAAATATAGGTTTTTGATGATGTGATTAATTTATCTGTTAATACTTCATAATGTTCTAGTGCTACAGATTGCCCAATATTTAGCATTACAATTCGTAATACAGAGGGTTCAATTTTAGAAACAATAACATAGTTATTTTTTACAATTGATTTTAATTTTTTTTCATCTACTTCAATTCTATATTCTTCGGATAAATCTAAATTTACTTGATCAATTGCATAATTATTTACTATTTGGATAAATTCATTTTTATCAGCAATATTATAGTTTGCAAATACTAGAACTCCGTAATCAAAAATATATAAATACTTATTATTTTCTAGTTCATAAAAAATTTCTGAAGTAGAACCAGAATGAGCTTCGACAAGAAAATCTGTTCTAAATTTCTTAATATTAAACGATTCTGCAACTTGAATAGCTTCAATTTTTATTTGCATAACAATAATTTTATTAATACAAATTTATAAAAAATTTAATTAAGTAAGTGCCTGAATTACTTTCCGATGCAAAAATTCGCAAAAATATTACCTAACAGTTCATCATTAGTAACTTCGCCAGTAATTTCACCAAAGTAATACAACGCTTGTCTAATATCAATAGCCATTAAATCTGAAGGTAAATTGGTTTGGATTCCGTATTTTACTTTTGAGATTTCTTCCAATGCTTTTAATAACGAATCGTAATGTCTTGTGTTTGTGATGATTGTTTCGTTATTCCGTAAAGCACCAGTATTTACAAATGATAGTAACTGATTTTTAAGTTCGTCAATTCCGGTTTTGTTTTTGGCACTTAGAAATATTTGTTTCAAATTTAAAGTTTCAAGTTCTTTATGTAGTTTTTGAAGTTCTTTCTCATTAAGTTGGTCAATTTTATTTGCAACAATTAAAATTTCTTTAAGCGGATATTTGTTTTTAATTTTTTCGATTTCTACTACGAATTCAGAACCTGAAACCTGAAACATTAAACTATCCATTAAGTAAATAACTACTTGAGCTTGCTCAATTTTTTCAAATGTTTTTTTAATTCCAATGCTTTCAATAACATCTTTAGTTTCACGAATTCCTGCTGTATCGATAAATCTAAAACCAATTCCGCCAATAGTTAATTCGTCTTCAATAGTATCGCGAGTTGTTCCTGCAATTTCTGAAACTATTGCTCGTTCTTCGTTTAATAATGCGTTTAACAATGTAGATTTTCCTACATTTGGTTCACCAACAATTGCAACAGGAATTCCGTTTTTTATTACATTTCCAACTGCAAAACTGTCTATTAATCGTTTAAGAACAAATTCTATTCGGTTTAATAAATCATTGAATTGTGTTCTATCTGCAAAGGCAACATCTTCTTCGGCAAAGTCTAATTCTAGTTCGATTAAAGATGCAAAATTTAATAATTCTTCACGTAATTTTGATATTTCATTACTAAATCCGCCACGCATTTGTTGCATCGCAATTTGGTGTGAAGCTTCGTTATCTGATGAAATTAAATCGGCAACAGCTTCGGCTTGAGATAAATCTAATTTTCCGTTAAGAAAAGAACGTAAAGTAAATTCACCTGCTTGTGCCATTCGGCAACCTTTTCGAAGTAATAATTGAATAATTTGTTGTTGGATGAAAGTTGAACCGTGACATGAAATTTCTATTACATTTTCGCCAGTGTATGAATTTGGATTTTTAAAAATAGAAAGTAAGACTTGGTCATAGATTTTGCTTCCGTCAACTATTGTTCCAAGATGAATGGTATGTGTTTTTTGGGTTGCTATATCTTTTCCAGAAACCGATTGAAAAACTTGTGATGCAATAGTTATTGCTTCATTTCCTGACATTCTAATAATGGCAATTGCTCCAGCTCCAGATGGTGTTGCGAGAGCTACAATGGTTTCTTGGTGTATCATTTGGCAAAGATACTATTTTGCATAAAAAAATCGTCAAGTTTTATCAACAAGACGATTTCTTCAACTATAGTTTGGTTAGTAATTCTAATTGTTAAGCATCACTGGCATTACAAGCATTGTAACGGTTTCGCCTTCGTCAAGACCATCAACTGGAGTTAGAATTCCCGCGCGGTTTGGCATTGACATTTCTAGTTGAATTTCGTCAGATTGTAAGTTGGTTAACATTTCTAATAAAAAACGTGAGTTAAAACCAATTTGCATATCATCTCCTTGATAATCACAGGTCAATCGTTCTTCGGCTTTGTTAGAGTAATCTATATCTTCGGCAGAAATATTTAATTCGGCACCAGCAATTTTCAAACGAATTTGATGTGTGGTTTTATTTGAAAAAATTGCTACTCGACGAACAGAATTAAAGAATTGTGATCTATCGATTAACAATTTATTTGGATTTTCTTTTGGTATAACGGCTTCATAATTTGGATATTTTCCGTCAATTAATCTACAAGTTAAAATATAATTTTCAAAAGAGAAAGTTGCATTAGCATCATTGTAATCAATTTTTACTTCGGCATCAGAAGCTCCAAGAATACTTTTAAGGATATTTAATGGTTTTTTTGGCATAATAAAATCGGCAACTTGGGATGCTTTTACATCTGTTCTTGCATATTTTACTAATTTGTGTGCGTCTGTTGCAACAAATATTAATCCTTCTGGCGAAAACTGAAAGAAAACACCACTCATTACTGGACGTAAATCGTCGTTTCCTGCGGCAAATATAGTTTTGCTTATTGCAGTTGCTAAAACTTCGGCTGGAACTAATGTTGTTGATGGATTGTCTAAACTTACAGATTTAGGAAATTCTTCTCCTGGAGCATAAGCAATTGCATATTTTCCAGAATTTGAACTTATTTCTATAGTACTATTTTCTTCAACAGTAAATGTTAAAGGTTGCTCTGGAAATGTTTTTAGAATATCTAATAACAATTTGGCTGGCACAGCAACGCTTCCTTTATCTGTAGATTCTATTTCTAGAGTTGCCGACATTGTAGTTTCTAAATCTGAAGAAGAAACAGTTAATGATTTTTTATCTAATTCAAACAAAAAATTGTCTAGAATTGGTAAGGTATTGCTACTATTAATAACACTACCTAGAACTTGTAGTTGTTTTAATAAATATGAACTTGATACAATAAATTTCATCTGTAATTTTTATTTATTTTTATTGGAAGATGTAATGCTTTTTAAACTACTAATCAAAAAAACATCTTTTCTTGAAGCAATTCATCCGTAAATTTTATTTATTTTTTACAAATATATCTTAAAGAAGTCGATTTTAAAAAGAAATTTATTAACATTACTTAGCATATTTTCTTTTTCTTAGGAAAGTAAAGACCAATCCGAAAACCAATAAAATTATTATTGGAACTCCGACAGTTATGATTTGTGAAAAAGTATAATTTTGAGAAACTTTCTCTTTATCTAAAATTGGTAAATCAATTTCTTTACTTCTAATGTTAATAAGTCCGTTATCATCAAGAAGATAATTCAAACAATTCATCATAAATTCTTTGTTTGCATATAAATTATTGGTCCATTTATCAAATCCTAATTCTAATGGTTGGTAGTTTTTATCAATTTGATTTTTTACTACATCACCATCCGATATAATAATCATTTTATTTTCTTTTCCGATAGGAGAGAAGTCATTATCTTTAAATGGTAGAACTCTATTTTGATATACTGAATTAAATTTTCCTTCCATTAAAACCGCAACAGGAAGGTTTCCTTTATCTGTAAATTCTTTTTGGTCTGGTCGTTCTTCAACCATATTTAGGTTTACTTCGGTTGGTGTTCCAACTGCTTTAGAATAAGGTGAACTTTGTAGTAAAATAGTTTTTTTAATATTGTTATTGAGTATTTCTATAGGGTTTGTAAACTCAAATTTGATTCCGTCTAGATTACTAACAATTGGGTTAATTTTAGATTTATCGTTATTATCAACAGGATAAATCATTGGAGAATAAAACCAAGCAAATTTAGTATATTGAGTTGCACTTCCTTGTTCGCCAGTTGCAAGTGATATTGGAGTTGCCATTAAATCTTTGACCAAATCGGGTTTTATTCTAACACCATATTTGAAGAACATATCGTTTAAATTTAAATCTCTTGGAAAAGCTAAATTTACCCCATTATTCATTAAACTATCCATTTCCATATTGACTTGATCTACTAGCCAAAGTGTTTTGCCACCATTGATAATATATTGGTCAAGAACTTGTTTTTCTTGGTCAGAAAACGCTTCGGTTGGTTTGGCAATAATTGCTATATCATATTTTTTAAGTGCAATTAAAGTTTTTTCTGGGCTTTTGGCTACAGAATCTAATGTAAATGGTCCGATGTAATAATTTTCGCGAACTGACTTTAAAAAATCGGCAATTTGAAGTTCATGTAATTCACCATTTCCTTTAATGATTGCTACTTTTTTCTCACGAGTTTTAGATACTGTGTTGAAAGCATTTGCAAAAGCATATTCTAGATGTTGCACGGAACTAACTACTTTTTCGGCAGTTGATGCGCCCATCATGTTTTTGAGTAAAGGAACTTTGGTACTTTTATTTCCATAGGTTACAACTGCCCATGGAAAAACTACTTCTTGAGTTTGTTTTCCTTTTTCGTTTAGTGTAACGTTTAATGGAGTTAAACCTCTATCATAGAAGGATTGCATCACTACATCGCGTTCATCTTCGTTCTCTAAAGGATTTACAAATTGAAATACAATATTAGAGTTTATGGCTTTATATTCTTCTAATAATTGTTGGGTTTCTGTTTGTAATTTTTTGAATTCTCCAGGAAAATTTCCTTCTAAAAAAACATCAACATATAAAGGTTGTTTTACTTCTTTTATTATATTTAATGAGGTTTGAGATAGTGTATAACGATTGTCTGTAGTTAAATCGAAACGCTTGAAAAAGAAATGTGCAACAAAATTTATTAGTATCAAAAATCCAATAATAGTAAGTAGTTTTTTTAGGTATGACTTTTTATTTTTCATTAGGATTTTAGCGATTTTAGTTTATAAACAGTCATTGATAAAAATAGTGTTGCAATACTAACAAAATATAATACATCTCGAGTATCTATAACGCCTCGACTCATGCTTTTAAAATGGTAATCCATACCGAAACGAGCTATTATATCTTCAAAATCTTTAAATTGAGATGCAATTCCTTGAAAAGCAAAATAAAAAATAAAGCATAAAAAAACCGAAGTTATGAAAGCCACAATTTGATTTTCGGATAATGTTGAAGTAAAAATTCCGATCGAAGTATAAGCTGCAATTAGAAATAATAAACCGAAGTAAGAACCCATTGTGCTTCCCATATCGATATTTCCTTTTGGTATTCCTAAACTATTAATGACGTAAACGTATATAAATGTTGGAATTATTGCAATTACAATTAGTATGAAAGCGCCGAAGAACTTTCCGCCAACGATTTCCCAAATAGATATTGGTTTGGTCATCAATAATTCAATGGTTCCTTGCTTTTTTTCGTCAGAGAAACTACGCATGGTTACTGCAGGAATTAGAAAAATTAATATCCAAGGTGAAATTGTAAAAAACGGAGATAAATCGGCAAAACCGCTGTTTAAAATATTAAAATCGCCTTCAAAAACCCAAAGGAATAATCCGTTGAGAAATAAGAAAATTGCGATTACTAAATATCCAATTGGTGTACCAAAAAAGGATTTTATTTCTCTTAATAGAATTGATTTCATATTTTATTTGCCACGAAGGCGCTAAGTCACTAAGTTATTTGTCTATTCTCTATTCTCTTATTCCAAAGAAACTAATTTATCTACACTCCAAGCTTCGGGTTTATTGTTGAATAATTTCTTTGTAAAGGTCCAAACTTCATCAAATAATGCTGATTGTCTGTAATTTTCTAAATCTTGTTCTCTTTCCCAATAACTATAGGTAAAGAAAATGTTTTTATTGTTTTTATCTTGATACAATTCTAGTAAACGATTTCCTGGCGCATTTCGTATAAGGACTTTCATTTGTTCGAAATTTTCTAGAAATGCAGATATGTTTTCTTGGTGAAATGATAATTTTACTATTCGTACTATCATACTTTAAATTACTATATTATAATTAATTTTGGAAAACTGATTTAAGAAATTATAGAAATCTATAATTAATAATTGATATTAAAACAACTATCTGTTCATAAAATAGTCTTTAAACAATTCTATTTCATCTAGTTCAAATGCAAGTTGTTTTTCAAATACTTATCACCAACTTGGCTTTTCAAGGCAGAAATTCCTACATCAATCAATCTTAAACCTTTTTCTGTCAATAAAATATTATCAAATGCTAATCCTTGAATATCTGATGGCCATTTTAAATCTTTGTGAACAAATCCGGCCTTGTGTAATGCTTTTATTTCATCATAAAACACATCAAACCATAACTCTCTATTTTCAACTTCATAAGCCCTAAAATCGATTGGATGAATACGTTCCATAACCAACATTTCGGCTTGAATATCTTCATTATTATCTAAGCGTATAAATTTTACGACTAAATCATTTATAGTATTTGCAAACTTCATTTTTTCGGCTTCCGAACCTAAATCAGAACGTGTATCGCCAGTAAAAAGTTTAGCAACTTCATCATTATTCAAAACAATAACAGTGTTGTTTGCTCCTGAAGATAACTTACATGGATATTTTTTCATAATTAAGTTGCGTTTAAATAATTAATCATTAAAATTTATCATTACAAAATCTCTATAAGTCAACCCCAATAGTGATGATGCTGTTCCTACTTTAGGGTTTCCTTTATAAATTCCAATTTCTAAAAAACCTGCTTCATTAAAAATAGCTAATGATTTTCCCATAATTGCGCTTAATGATTGTTTATCGGATGTTTCAATATCAGAATATTTGGCAAATATAGTTTTTACTTTTCTGCTTTTAAAATTGACTTCATATGGTCTTCCTTTAGCAATATCGGTAAATAATTTTCTAGAAATATTGGTCACTGCGTTTCCAAAATGGTCAATATAAACTACATAACCTTTTATAGAAGTTAAGTTGGTTGCTATTACAGGTTGCAATTCGGTTACTTCTTTAATTTCTTTAATTTCTTTTCCAATAACGTTTAGTAATCCTCCTTTTGCCAAATGAACAGCTACTTTTACAAAAACATCCATATCTGTTGCTTCTGGCAATAATCTGTCGTGAATATTAATTGAAACTATTTTTTGAGGTTTAATTTTTTGAATTAACATGCTTAAAATTCCGTTATCGGCACAAATAAAAAAATGGTCATTCCATTGAATAGCAATGTGTTGGTTGTTATTAGTTAAACTAATATCAACACCAATTAAATGCACAGTTCCTTTAGGAAAGCTATTAAAAGCAGAATTTATAAGATAACTTGCTTCACTAATATTAAATTGATCAACATTGTGAGATATGTCAACTATCACAGCTTGTTGATATTGCGATAGAATTTTCCCTTTTAAAGCACCAACAAAGTGGTCTTTTAATCCATAATCGGTAGTAAGGGTTATTATTGACATAAAATTGTTTATAACTAAATGATGAATTTAATCAAGTGGCTTGTTAAATTTCATTAAATTTGAAATGATTGCAAAGCTAATAATATTTAGCAAAAAACTAATTAAAAAACTCCTTCCATTTGAACGAACGTATCATAGAATTACACGACATCGCTCCAAAAGAATTTTGGGGTGCACAAGACACTCATCTTGAAACAATTAAAAAGTATTATCCAAAACTTAAAATTGTTGCTCGCGGCACAACGCTCAAGGCATTTGGAGAAAAAGCTGAACTTGACGAATTTGAAAATCGATTCAATAGATTGATGCTTCATTTTACTCGATATAATAATATTGATTCTAATGTTATTGAAAGAGTAATTCATAGCAATTCGCAAGAAGAACAGCGCATGCCAGACCATGATAAGATTTTGGTTCATGGCATTGGTGGTAAACTTATAAAAGCGATGACACCAAATCAGCAAAAAATGGTAGAATCTATTTATAAAAATGATATGGTTTTTGCAGTTGGTCCGGCTGGAACAGGAAAAACATATACTGGAGTTGCACTTGCAGTAAAAGCTTTGAAAGAGAAACAAGTGAAACGAATTGTATTAACACGTCCTGCGGTTGAAGCTGGAGAAAATCTTGGTTTTCTTCCTGGTGACATGAAAGAAAAACTTGATCCATACATGCAACCATTGTATGATGCTTTGCGAGATATGCTGCCACCACAAACGCTAGAAGATTATATTTTAAAAGGAATTATTCAAATTGCACCGTTGGCTTTTATGCGTGGTAGAACTTTGGATAATGCTTTTGTAATACTTGATGAAGCTCAAAATACTACACATTCTCAAATGAAGATGTTTTTGACTCGTATGGGAAAAAACGCAAAATTTATCATTACTGGTGATCCAGGACAAGTTGATTTACCTCGAAGAACAATTTCTGGATTGAAAGAAGCCATATTGATATTGAAAGATGTTGAAGGAATTGGAATTATTTACCTAGATGATAAAGATATTGTAAGACACCGATTGGTTAAAAAAGTAATTGATGCATATAAAAGTATTGAGAATTTAGATTAAATAATGAAAAAATACTTTAAATACTCAAATGGTTTTGTAAACATTAACGACGAGAATTTATTTTTAACTAATTCTGGAAATTGGTCAGAAACTCATGATTTGCTTGAGAAATCGCCAAAATCTATTAGACAAAATTCTCTTAAACAATTTAAGATTTATAGTTTTCTTGTTATTATTGTTTGTATTGGTTTGCTGATGATGGCTAGAAGTAAAAATGGATTTCTTCCTTTTGGGTTTATTGGTATTGGCGTAGCAGCTTTTTTTTATATGAAACGAGAAACAGGAAAACGCTATAAAATTCCGATTTCAAAAATAAAGGATATTGAAATTAATGATGATATTGCAAAGATTTTTTTTAATAATGCAAATAATGTCGAAGATTGTGAAGAAATTTCTAGTGTTGAAACTAAAGGATTGAGTATTTTGAAAGAACTGAACAAGAATATTAAAATCAATTAATCACTATTTGAATTTTAAAAAAATATAAGTTCTATATTTTTATTTTTTGTTTTTGTTTCCAAATCTATACTATTTTGAAAACAAAAACAAAAAATAAAAATATAGAACTTATATTTTTTTAAAATTCAAATAGTGATTAATTGATTTTAATATTCTTGTTCAGTTCT
>NZ_JAYVFH010000228.1:0-5773 GCF_043773265.1 Flavobacterium sp.
CGATTTAAAAACAGGAAAAATATCAGTAACTTCTCCAATAGGAAGAGGTTTACTGGGAAAATCTGTAGGAGAAATAGCCGAAATCACTGTGCCAAATGGCGCTTTGAAATTTGAGATTTTAGAAATTTCTCGGGATTAATTCATTAAATCTCATTAAATAATTTGTCACATTGAGCGCAGTAGAAGTGATTTCTAATAGCAAACACAATGTCATTTATAAACAAAGTAAAATGAGCAGTATTTTTACCAAAATTGTAAACGGAGAAATTCCATGCTATAAAATCGCAGAAGACGAAAACTTTCTAGCGTTTTTAGATGTAAATCCAAATGCAAAAGGACACACTTTGTGTATTCCAAAACAAGAAATCAATAAAATTTTTGACATAGAAGACGAATTGTATTTGGGATTAATGCTTTTTTCTAAGAAAATTGCGGTTGCTCTAGAAAAATCTGTTCCATGCAAAAGAATTGGTATGGCAGTTATTGGTCTAGAAGTTCCACATGCTCATGTTCATTTAATTCCGTTAAACGAAATGGACGAAATGCGTTTTCAAAATAAAATTTCTCTATCTAAAGAAGAATTTGAAGAATTGGTTAAAAAAATTCAAAGCAATATGTAGTTTTAATTTAAAATTTTCACGATGAGAATATTTTTGTTTATTTCACTATTTTTCATTTCTGTTTTTTCTAATCTTCAAGCGCAAAATCAATATGATGCTATTGATAAAAAAATAGATGCAATGCCCAATAGTTTTGAAGAATCTACCACTCAAATTGTAAAATATATTAACGACAACTTTAGTTCTAACGATGATAAAATTAGAGCTGCTTTTTACTGGACAGCATCAACAATAAGTTATGATGTTGAAAACATATCGAACCAAAAACCCAATCAATCTGCTTTAGAAAAAGTGACCAATACTTTAAAATCTAAAAAAGGTATTTGCATGCACTATGCTCAAGTTTTTTATGACATCATGAATAAACTTGAAGTAAAAACAATTTTAGTCGATGGTTACACCAAAGATATAAAAGGAAAAGTTTCTAATCTATCTCATGTTTGGTGCGCTTCTAAAATAGATGAAAAATGGTATTTATTTGATCCAACTTGGGGATCAGGATATGTAAATGATTTAAAATTTACTAGAAAATTAAACAATAAATTTTATAAAGCTGAGCCCAAAAGTTTAATTGCAACACACATGCCATTTGATTATTTGTGGCAATTTTCAGAATATCCAATAAACAATCAAGAGTTTTATGATAGTAAATTAGAAGCTACAAATAAAACAACAATCTTTGATTATTTAACTGAAATTCAAAGACATGAAAGTTTGTCGGATGTGGAAAAATCAGCAAATAGCGTTGAAAGAATTAAAAAAAATGGTTTAAAAAACCGGATGATAATTGATAAATTAGAGTTTGCAAATTTAAAAACTGGTTATTTTAATCATAAAGAAAGTATTGTAAAACTTGATGAAATAATAAATAACTTAAAAGAAGCGCATCGGCTTTTTGGAGAATTTGTAAAATATAGAAACAATAGATTTGTACCTTTTCAATCAGATGAAGATTTAAAAAGCAAAATTCAAACACCTTGTGATTTATTGGCAAAATGTCAAAATGATTTAACAGAAATAAAAGATATTAATAAAGAAAACATTCCGGTTATTAATAATTTAAAACGATCAATGGCTTCAAGTAAACCTATGTTTGACGAAAACTTAACTTTTGTAAACGAATTTATTTCTAAAGAAATTCCAGAAAGAGCTAAAATGTTTGTTAAAACTAGAGTTGTTAGAAGATAATTATTTGGCTTTTTTATAAATAATTTGCATTGTAGTTCCTAGATTTATTTCAGATTTTAGAACTTTTATTTTACCATTGTGATATTCTTCGGCTATACGTTTAGTTAGTGATAAACCCAATCCCCAACCACGCTTTTTGGTTGTAAATCCAGGTTCGAAAACGCGTTTAAATTGATTTTTTGGAATTCCTTTTCCTGAGTCTTTTATATTTATTTTTACGTTTTGACCATCGTTTTCTATCCAAATTTTTAATTTTCCTCTGCCTTTCATCGCATCAATTGCATTTTTCATTAGGTTTTCTATTGTCCAACTGTGTAAAGCCGAGTTTAGTGAAACCATTAAGGGTTTGTTTGGTGCCGAAAAACTAAATTCTACTTGTTTTGAAAAACGTGATTTTAAATATTCAAACGATTCTTTGGTTTCTTCAACTATGTCTTTATTTTCTAAAACTGGTTCAGACCCAATTTTAGAAAAACGCTCTGTAATTGTTTGCAATCTATTGATGTCTTTTTCAATTTCAGTTATGGTGGTTTCATCAACATTATCGGCTTTCATAATTTCTAACCAACCAATTAATGATGATAACGGAGTTCCAATTTGGTGC
The DNA here is from genome assembly GCF_043773265.1 of Flavobacterium sp. Classification (GTDB taxonomy): domain Bacteria; phylum Bacteroidota; class Bacteroidia; order Flavobacteriales; family Flavobacteriaceae; genus Flavobacterium. The sequence continues at coordinate 2,413 of NZ_JAYVFH010000228.1, forward strand.
GCAGTTTCTTTTGCCATTCCAGCCCAAAGTTTGTTTTGGGTTGCCATTTTAGTGCTTTTATAGAAATTGTAAACAACGGCTCCAAAAAGAAAAATTATTAATAAAAGCGCTACAGGATAATATTTTAATTTGTTTAATAATGAAGAATCACCATAATATAATTTGTGGGTTATTCCATCAGATATTTTCATAATGATGGGTTCGTTTTGATTTTTTAATTTTTGAAGTTTTGCATATAATTTCTTTTTATCAATTTTAATATCGGCTTCTATGTTTTTAGTATCAATTATAGAATCGTTTTCGGTTTTAATAATTGGAATTCTTGGGTTTTGTATTATGGCTAGTGGTAATTCTAGATCGGCATTTAAATCGTCGGTCATTATTTTTTTTTGTGCCAAAGCCCAATTTTGCATTTTAACGCGCTCTTCATTTTTAAAAATCTGAAAAAAAGAATAAGTATTCCATAAAATAAGCAATACAATTACAAACGAAGTTATGATGATTATCCAACGAGTTCTGTTTCTGTTTTCGGAAAATTGCATTTATGAATTTTTGTTTAAAAGTAATGATTTTTTTCAAATTGAAATTGAAATTGAATTTTTACACGAATTCTACAAATTAACCATAATGTTAAGTAAAAATAATTTCACAAATTTTATAAGTTTTCATTTTGAAATTGAAATTGAAATTGAAATTGAATTTTGATATTGCAATTGTCATTGAAATTGAATTCTTATATTTGTAAAAATTACTATTTTATGTTAACAATTGATCCAAAGGAAGTTTCGGCAATGAAGTTGCAAGGATATTTGCAAAGTGCTATTGCGCCAAGACCAATTGCATTTGCGAGTACTATTGATAAAAATGGAAACCCCAATTTGTCACCATTTAGTTTTTTTAATATTTTTAGTTCCAATCCTCCAATTTTAGTTTTTTCGCCAGCCAGAAGAGTTAGGAATAATACCACCAAACATACTTTAATTAACTGTGAAGAAACGCGTCAAGTTGTAATAAACATGGTAAATTTTGACATAGTACAACAAATGTCCTTGTCGAGTACAGAATATGCCGATGGTGTAAATGAATTTTTAAAATCGGGTTTAACTCCAATTCCATCCGAAGTTGTAAAACCATATCGCGTTGCCGAAAGTCCGGTGCAATTTGAGTGTAAGGTAAATGATATTATTCCTTTAGGAAAAGATGGTGGAGCAGGAAATATGATAATTTGTGAAGTTTTAAAAATGCATATAAACGAAGCAATTTTAGATGCAAATGGATTTATTGATCCAATAAAAATTGATTTGGTTTCTCGACTTGGAGCCAATTGGTATTCGAGAGCTAAAGAAGGACTTTTTGAAGTAGAAAAGCCATTGGCAACTTTGGGAATTGGTGTAGATTCAATTCCAGATTTTATAAAAAAAAGTGCCGTTTTTAATGGTAATGATTTAGGAAAATTAGGAAATATTGAAGCATTGCCAACAAGTGAAGAAATTACTATATTTGTAGAACAAAATTTTGAAGTGAAAGGTGTTTTGAGTGCTGATGATGAGTTAAAAATGCACCAATTAGCCAAAGAATATTTAAATAAAAATGAAGTACTAACCGCTTGGAAAGTGCTTTTAGCAAAACAATAAAACAATAATATTATGGAAGTTTCAGGAAAAGTAAAAGTGGTTGGCGCAGAGCAACAAGTGAGTCCAACGTTTAAAAAAAGAGAGTTAGTAATTACTACAGACGAGCAATATCCGCAAAGTATAATGATTGAATTTGTTCAAGACAAAAGCGATTTATTAAACAATGTAACCGTTGGAGAAAACGTAAAAGTTTCTATAAATTTAGGAGGAAGAGAATGGGTAAATCCACAAGGAGAAACTAAATATTTTAACTCTATTAAAGGTTGGAGAATTGAAAAAACTCAAACTGAAAATGCAGCAGCAGCACAACCAATGGCTCCAATGCCAGCAGCAGAAGCATTTGCTCCAGCAACCGATTTTAAAGAAGAAGAACACGACGATTTACCTTTCTAATAAGAAAATAGAGTAAAGAGAATAGAATAAAGACTGCCATTCTAATTTTTATGTAAATTTTAGAATGGCTTTTGCTTACTAAATCTTTTCTCTTTCTTCTATTTTCTATTCTATAAAAAATGTATTTCCTAACCAAAGAACTTTATTTTCCTCCAGTTGAAGAAGCATCTTATGAAGGTGTTTTGGCTGTTGGCGGAGATTTATCAATAGAAAGATTATTGTTAGCATACAACAATGGAATTTTTCCATGGTTTGATGAAAACGAACCAATACTTTGGTGGTCACCATCTACAAGAATGGTTGTCAATCCTAAGGATTATAAAGTTTCTAAAAGCATGCGAAATATTCTAAATAGGAATATTTTTGAAGTTACTATTAATAAAGATTTTGAATCTGTAATTTCAAATTGTCAAAATATTGAAAGAAAAGGACAAGACGGCACTTGGATTTCTGATGATATTATAAAATCGTACACCGAATTACATAAATTAGGTAAAGCAAAATCATTTGAAGTTTGGCAAAATAATGAACTTGTTGGTGGCTTGTATGGTGTTGATTTAGGTCATGTTTTTTGTGGCGAAAGTATGTTTTCATTAGTTCCAAATGCTAGTAAGATTGCTTTTGTAAAACTTATAGAATACTTAAAAGAAAACAATTATAAATTACTTGATTGTCAATTACACAATGACCATTTGGAAAAATTAGGTGCTTTTGAAATTTCTAGAGAATCTTTCATTTTGGTTTTGAAAAGTTAGTTTTCAGTCTGTCTTATTTGATCTGTTAATGAATATTTTTCTTCAACAGGAAATTTTTTTGACAGCTCAAAAATTTCCATTGCTAATTGAAAAGCTTTTTTATAAACTAATAATTCTTTATAATCCATCTTAATCTGCTTTAAAGTTTGTCTAATATCTGAAAACTGTGACTAAAAATTGCGACTGCGACTGAATACTGAAAACTATCTCTGTGTCCAACAATCTTCAACATGATCATTTACCATTCCTGTAGCTTGCATGTGAGCATAAACAACAGTTGAGCCAACAAACTTAAATCCGCGTTTCTTTAAATCTTTACTAATTTCGTCAGAAAGTGGCGTTGTTGAAGGCACTTCTTTTAGTGATTTTCGGTTGTTTTCAATCGGTTTCCCACCAGTAAAATTCCAAATATATTTAGAAAAACTTCCAAATTCTTCTTGTACTTTCATAAAAGAAATTGCATTTGAAATAGTTGCTCTAACTTTTAATTTATTTCTAATAATTCCTGCATCCAATAATAATTCCTGAACTTTTTCTTCATTATATTGAGCTATTTTTTTATAATCAAAACCATGAAAT
>NZ_JAYVFH010000229.1:0-4953 GCF_043773265.1 Flavobacterium sp.
CTACTTCATCAAGATTCAATCCGCCATAATTACCTGAACTCATTAATAATAAAGCAGAATTATCAAAATTTTGTTTGAATAAAAAATCTTTAAAATCAATTGGATTAGTAAAAATAATTAAATCATCACGATTGAAAGATTGAGCAATTTGCTCATAAGTTACTTCTTCAAGTTGTTTTATTTTTACAGCATCTGGAGAATAAAAAACTACAGCTACATCAGCAGAATCAAGTGAACCTTGATATTCTTTTAAAAATTCAGAATTCAAACTACTGTAAGTATGCAATTCTAAACAAGCAATTAATTTTCTATTTGGATATTGATTTTTTACCGCTTTAGTAGTTGCAGCAACTTTACTTGGCGAATGTGCAAAATCTTTATAAGCAACTTTTCCGTTTCCTTCGGCAATTTTTTCAAGACGTTTACTTGCACCTTTAAAGCTTGCAATTGCTTCATAAAATTCGGCTTCGTCAACGCCCATATTTTGACAAATCCATTTTGCTCCAGCAAGGTTGTTCAAATTATGTGCTCCAAAAACTTCAATTGGCATTGCTCCTTCTGGTGTTTCTAATAAAGTTGTTCCATCTTCAACTGTATAATTAGGAGTTGCATAAGGTAATTTTCTAATAGAATTTGTAGTTTCGTCTGCAACTTTTTTTACGGTTTCGTCCTCTTCGTTATAAACAAGAATTCCACCTTTAGTAATTTGATTTACAAAAATTTCAAATTGTTCTACATAATTTTCAAATGTTGGAAACACATTAATATGATCCCAAGCAATTCCAGAGAGCAATGCAATATTGGGCTGATACAAATGAAATTTTGGTCTTCTATCAATTGGAGATGATAAATATTCATCGCCTTCAAGAACAATAAAATCGTTAGTTTCTGTAAGATGAACCATCGTGTCAAAACCTTCTAGTTGTGCTCCAACCATATAATCTACTTCGATATTATGATAATGCATAACATGCAAAATCATTGATGTAATAGTGGTTTTTCCGTGTGAACCACCAATTACAACTCGCGTTTTATTTTTGGATTGTTCGTATAAAAACTCAGGATAAGAATAAATTTTTAATCCTAATTCTTGAGCTTTCATTAACTCAGGATTGTCAGCTTTGGCATGCATTCCGAGAATAATTGCGTCAATATCATGAGTGATTTTTTCTGGAAACCAACCCATTTCAATTGGCAACAAACCTTTCTTTTCTAAACGCGATTTTGATGGTTCAAAAATAGCATCATCGCTACCAGTAACTTTGTATCCTTTATTGTGTAATGCAAGTGCTAAATTGTGCATTGCTGCACCGCCAATGGCTATGAAATGTGTTCTCATTTATTTAGTTTTAAGTTTAAAGGTTTAAGAGTTTAAAGTTTTTTTCTCAAAGAATTAAACAACATTAAACCAACATAAACTATTTTTCAAATTGTTCTTTTAATTTTTGTGCTTTAAATTTATCTTTAATTTTATTCAAATATAAATTATATAATTTTTGAAAAGTGATTTTAGAATTACCAATTTCGTGTGCTGCTTTATAATTCATTTCGGCTTTTGTGAATCTTTTAAAATATTCATCAATAAAACCTTTGGATAGATAACCATCAACTTTTGAAAGATTCATTAATTCATTAGAATATTTAATTGCTTTGCTTTCGCTTCCGCCAACAATTCCTGGTAATTCTATATACAACATCACCAAAGCCCAACGCGAATCTATGTGTTTTAGATCTAATTTTGAAGCCATTAAAAATGAACTTTCAATTTCGTCAATCATTCCAAGCGCTTTAAATTTATTGACCGATTTGGCTTTCATCCCTAATGCGCCACCATATTTGTACCAATAATTAGCAGTTTTTGGAAATTGATTTTTTAAAATTTTATATTCTTTAATTGCTTCGTTCCAATCTTTTTGATGACCAGCAATATCACCAAGATATTCAATAGATTTATAATTATTTGGATTTTCTTTTAAAAAACTTTCAAAAAGTACTTTGGCTTCACTATACTTTTTTTGATTGTATAATTTTTCTGCCTTATCAAAATCGGTTTCTGCTTTCATAGTGAAAGAAATTAAAAAGAAGAAAAAGGTTAGAAACTTCATATCACAATTTATAATGTTCAAAAATAAGAAAAGGATTGGAGTAAGATTTAATTTAAACAAAAATTTAGTACTTTTAAAAAATAACTGACACAAAATCTAATAATTGTTTACTTATATATCACTAATTATTATATTTGTTTCTAGAAAATATATTCCATACATGAAATACCAAAACATTAGAGAAGAAGAATTAAAAAATAAAGTAGGACAAGATTTCTTTTCTGATTTTGATACTACCAAAATTGTTGGAAATATTGATTTTTGTGTAACATTCAAAAATAAAAACACTAATCAAGAAAAACTATTCGAAAACCATTCTCTACTTTGGGCAGAAGCAAAACGTGGTACTTATGATGTTTTAACCATGATTACACAATTGGTTTTAACTATAGGAAAAGCACGAACTTTCGATAAATATATGCCTCCAGCATTTCTTGGTGCTTTCGATTCTAGCAAAATGGGTTTTGTTACTTACAATGCTATTATTGATGTTTTTAGCATGAATGATTTTAATTGGAATGTTGCACCAAGCAATCATCAAACAAAAGAATTTATATTAATTAAAGAACGAATTGAAAAATCATTGCATCAAAACCATTATGTTTATGATTTTATTAAAGATGAAAAAGAATTGCAATTTTTTATCAAAAATAATATTACCAAAACTACCGAAAATGCAAAAATAACCATCGACAAAAATAATTTTGTAGCCATTTATCTTCGCTGGTTGGAGCAAGTAAAACCACATATCGATTTAGATTGGGATGCTGTCAAGAAAAACAATATTTTTGATAGAGAATTTTACCTTGCAGACCTTTTTGTAGATGATAAAGGCACGAGCACAATTGATGACGATACTCCTTTGAGCGAAAATATATTTGTAGTTTTTAAAAATGGACATTATGAAATTCTAAACAAAAATTTAGATGGAATGTTCCAATCTGGAAGTAACACATTTGCCATAAAAAATAAAGAAGCGTATGAGCAATTTTGGAAAAGATACAAACGACCACCACTCGAAAAATTTCAACAGTACATTCTTGAACGAAAAGATTTGTTGGTTTCGCAAGATATTAGAGAACGAAGAGGAGCATTTTTTACACCACAAAAATGGGTTGCTCTTTCGCAACAATACATAGCAGATTTTTTGGGCGAAGACTGGCAAGAAGAATATTATATTTGGGATTGCGCAGCAGGAACAGGAAATTTATTAGCTGGTTTGACCAATGAATACAACATTTGGGCAAGTACGTTAGAAATGGCTGATGTAAACGTTATGCACGAACGCATAGACAATGGTGCCAAATTGCTAAAAAACCACTGCTTTCAATTTGATTTCCTTAATGATGATTTCACCAAACTACCACAAGGATTGCAAGACATTATTAATGATGAAGAAAAAAGAAAAAAGTTGGTTATTTATATTAATCCTCCTTATGCGGAAAGTAACGGAAAAGTAAGCATTAACAGAAGTAATATTCAACAATCAAAAACTTATACAAAGTATTATGATAAATTAGACAAAGTTGCTCCTGAATTATTTGCTCAATTTTTAGCTAGAATTTATTTTGAAATTCCAGAAAGTTTTATAGCAGAATTTTCAACTTTGAAAGTTATTAGTGCGTCTAATTCTAAAGTATTTAGAAATAATTTTTTAGCCAAACTTGAAAAATTATTTGTTGTTCCTGCAAATACTTTCGATAATGTAAAAGGTGTATTTCCGATTGGTTTCTTTGTTTGGAATACTTCATTAAAAGAAAAATTCAATGATATTCTAGCAGATGTTTATGATGAAGATGGAATATTAATAAATTCAAAAAATATTTATTCTTACGATAATCAAAAAGGACGTATTAATGATTGGTTAAAAACTTTCAAAATTAATAATTCAAAATATTATTCTGTACTTATGGCTGATGCGCCAGATTTTCAAAACAATAATTACATCTCTTTTATGAATAATATTGGCAAAAGACACGGTATTTATTTTTTAATTAATGAAAGTAATCTTATTCCAGCAACTATTTATTTATCAGTCCGACATTGTATCGACGCAACTTGGTTAAATGATCGCGACCAATTTTTATACCCAAATGATGATTGGCAAAACGATTTAGAATTTCATAATGATTGTTTCACTTTTGCAATGTTTCATAGCCAAAATAAAATAAGCTCCAATGGTGGCACCAACCATTGGATTCCATTTACCGAGCAAGAATTAAATGCTCGCGAAAAGTTTGAAAGTAACTTTATGACGCAGTTTATAAAAGGCAAAATAAATCAAGAGCAAACGGTTGACCTTTTTTCAAGTAGTGTTGACATTCTGACACAGGAGGAATCTCACAAGAAAAATAATACACAATGTGATTCCTCCTTAGTCGGAATTTCAAATATTAATAAACCATTAGAATTTTCAGAAAAAGCCAACAATGTTTTCAATGTAGCTCGTGAACTTTGGAAATATTATCATGCCCAAAAATTCTCTTCAAATGGAGGAATGTACGAAGGACGAGGTGAATATAACGTAAACGCAAGTTTGTATGACATTCGCGAGCATTTTCAAGGCAGAAATGATGCTGGAAAAATGAATAATAAAAGTGCTGACGAACAGTACATGAAACTCATAACCAAACTTAGAGAAAACCTAAAAATTCTGGCCAAAAAAATTGAGCCAAAGGTTTATGAATATGGTTTTTTGAAGGAGTAAAGCTATAATAAATTTATTAATTTTTTTAAAAATAATGAATAAAAAAACTCCGAATTAATTTCTTAATTCGGAGTTCAATTTTATTGAGATTGATTCGTTCCTCGAAATGACTATTTCACCAAAGTCATTTCATCAACAATG
>NZ_JAYVFH010000230.1:0-2794 GCF_043773265.1 Flavobacterium sp.
TTCACACTCGGTAAAGATGCTACGGCAACCTATACGCAAGCGGACGTTATTCAAGCCGCAAAAGTTTTAACAGGTTGGCGGGTAGAAAACCTAAACACTTCAAATGAAAGTACTGTTTTTAGGCCTGAACTACACGATGAAAGCATAAAAATATTTTCTACTTTTTTTAATAATACCCAAATTCCAAATTCTGGCGCAGCTGAATTGGATTTATTTATTGACATGATTTTCAAAATAGAAAAAATTGTGTCTGAGTATATTTGCAGGCGACTGTATAGATTTTTTGTTTATTATGATATTGATGATAATATAGAAACCAATGTAATAACGCCACTTGCACAACATTTTGTAGCAAATAACTGGGACATAAAACCAGTTTTAGAAAAACTTTTTAAAAGCAAACATTTCTACGATATGGCGAATCGTGGCGTTTATATCAAAAGCCCATTTGATATAATTCTTGGCAGTTTGCGAACTTTCAATATTAATTATAATGTTTCTGACGCTACCAATCACGAAGCGCAATACGAAATTTTGAAACTTTTCAATTATACGTTATTCGAAATGGAGCAGGCTATGGGAAAAATTCCGAGCGTTGCTGGTTGGCAGGCATTTTATCAAAAACCAAATTTTCATGAATATTGGATAAACTCTAACTCAATTCAACGCCGATACGGTTTAATGCAATATCTTTTTTATGGTTTTAATAAAACGGATAATGGTTTAACAACAAGAATCGAAGTCGATAAAATTGCATTTGTAAATCAATTTGACGACACCATTTGCGGTAATCCAAATGCGTTAATTGACGAATGTATAAAATATTTATTGCCAATTGATTTAGGTCAAGATGTAAAAAATGAAATTAAAAACCAATCCTTATTAAGAGGTCAAGTATCTGATGGATATTGGACTGGCGCCTGGTACGACTATAAATCAAATCCGGCTGATGTAGATTTAAAAAATATTGTTGAAGTTAGGCTTTATGCAATGTTATTAACTATTGTCGAATATGCAGAATACCAATTAATGTAACTTTAATAATTTTAAAAAATGGAAAGAAGAAAATTTTTAAAGACAACCGCATTAGCATCGACAGCACCATTATTATTCAATCATATTCCGGTTTTGGCATCGTCACAAATCGAAAGTTCCAATCTAAATATGCTTGCAAATGCAGCACAAGAATGCGGAAAAATATTAGTTATTATTCAAATGAATGGCGGAAACGACGGGTTGAATACTGTTTTTCCGATTGATCAATATGACAAATTATTGGCAGCAAGACCAAATATATTAATGCCCGAGAATGACATTTTAAAATTGAATCTCAATAATTCAACAGGTTTTCATCCGGCAATGTCCGAAATGCAAAAAATGTACAACAACGGACAAATGATGATTGTACAAGGTGTTACCTATCCAAACCCAAGTTACAGTCATTTTCGTTCTACCGATATTTGGTTCACAGCATCAGATTCTGATAAATCATTGCAAACAGGTTGGTTGGGTCGTGCTTTGGACAATAAATTTCCTAATTTTCCTGTTGGTTACCCAAATACCGAAATGCCAGATCCATTAGCGATTCAGATTGGTTCCACATTGCCATTTTTGCTTCAAGGTCCAGGAATAAACTTGGCATATAGCGTTCCGAAACCCGAAGATTTATTAAATGTTGTCAATGCAACAACCGATCCTGCACCCAATTCTGATTATGGAAAAGAGTTAACATTCCTTAGGTTAATGAAAGATCAAAGTAATGTTTATCGTGAAACTATTCAAAAAGCATATAATGTTCCTAAACTACAATCGGCTGTTTATCCTAGTGAAAATAAATTAGCAAATCAACTAAAAATTGTTGCTAGATTAATTAATGGCGGATTGAAAACGCCAATTTATGTTGTCAATCATCCAAAAACGCACGATACGCACGAGTTTCAAGTTACCGAAGCAGATAGAAAATTAGGAAAACAAGCTGAAAATCTTAAAATTTTATCAGATGCTATCGCAGCTTTTCAACAAGATTTAAGAATTATAGGTAAATCAGAAAAAGTATCGGGAATGACTTTTAGCGAGTTTGGTCGACGAATAAAAAGTAACGACAGTTTAGGAACCGATCATGGTGCAGGTGCACCAATAATTTTCTTTGGCGATTCGTTGAATGTTGGCGCAAGTAATGTTGCTGGTTCGCCCTATCCAGTTTCTGGAATGATTGGAACTTCGCCGCTTTTACCAACTAGTGCCGATGTCGAAGACCAAGTGCCAATGCAATTTGATTTTAGACAAATTTATGCGACAATTATGCAAGATTGGTTGTGTATGACCGAAGAGCAATCGACAACAGTTTTGGGTTCAAAATTCGAAAAATTGCCAATTTTCAAGTCAAAAACTCCAGTTGTTGTTAATAAAGATGAAAATGACGATAGTATTTTTGTTGTTTACCCAAATCCGGTTGTTAACAGTCAAGTCAATATTCGATTTACAAATTTAATTACAACAAAAATAAATGTAGTTTTGTCAAATGTTCAAGGAATAAAAATTTACGAAAATGAATTTCAAATTGATGGCAATCAACTTAGTTTTTTTGTAAATAATTATTTAGCATCAGGAACATACATTCTTAGATTAAAATTTAATAATAATGATTATTTCAAGAAATTGATTTTTCAATAATCATTTGATAATATATCAAAAAAAAACTTTCTAATTTTAGAAAGGTTTTTTTTAAATTAATCTCTTTTAGGAGCATTTTTCTTTTCGCGTTTTTCCTCTTTTTTCTCTTTAGCAGTTTTTA
>NZ_JAYVFH010000231.1:0-4726 GCF_043773265.1 Flavobacterium sp.
ACTTAAAAGTAATTAAAGTGGATTTTATCGCTTCTTTCAATTTTGGTTCTACTTTTGTTTCTTCCGCAAATTTGGTCCAGTTTTTTACTGTCTCACTAGTTTGATGGATGATTTCTGTTGCTTTTTTGATGTTCATCGATTTGGCAACTGTCAATAAATCCTCTTGAGTGATTGCATTTCTTTTACCGTTAATACTTAAAGCATGTTGACTTACCCATTCACTACCAAGTCTGTAGGCATGACAGATGTCATATGCAGGTGTTAGTTCCCAGTCGTGGTTTTCTCGTAGTCGAAACGCAAAATTTTTGGTATGATCGTCACAGTTTCGAGCCATTACATTAAAGACCATCCTACGGAACATCTGTTCGGCTTGAGGGTATAGGAGTCTTAATAATCTCATGGTTTGAAATAGTTGCTCATAGCTGTAGCTGTTGACGTTATTGAAGTCAAAGTGCTGCATGGCGCAAAATGTTTGAATATGGTGTTTGATATCCCCATTCTCTCTGTCAAAACGTTGTGTCATGAAGTGTGCTCTGCCATTTTCTTCTAATAATTGGCATTCAGTCATTTCAATTTCGCAGGCTTTTGCCATTAGATAATAGGCCATTTCTACACGACCATATCCTGTTGAAGCTCCGAATTGACTGTCACTTACACCATCTAATTTTATCAACCAATGATTGAATCCTTTGGGTGCTTTTGCTTGCCCAGATTTGATAACTCCCGTTTTTTCGTTATAGGCAATAATTGCTTTTGGTCTGGCGCCACCCGCTGATGTACCAATTTTTAGAATATCAAGGAGTGCCTTTTGTTCATCATGATTTAGGTTGGTTTCAAATTTTTGTCGGTTGTTGACTACTTCCTGTGTTATTTTAACCAAGTTGTCCATTTCGATAGTGAAAGCGGTTTGATTGGATTTGAAATTTACAGGTTCAAATTCCAGAGCACCCATTCCACGTGTGCCAATAAAGCATAATAACTCGACCGGATTCAAACTGTTTTCCGGACGACCGTTTTGTGCTAACCAAGCGTTTATTAATTGATTCCCATACTTATCGGGCATAACATCGGCGAGTAATCCTGGTAATCCTTTGAAGGTTGTATTTCTAACTAAATCCGGGAAGGAAAATATTCGGTTGGCTTGATTTAGGGGCATTTTTAAAGGTGCGACTTCCCAATTGTTTGCTATGAATTTCGGGTCGTATTCGAAACTGGCCGTTTGAGTGTTGGTATCCCATGCTACAGCTCCCACTCGTTCATTCCAAAGGTTTATATAAGCTGTTGTAATCATTACCAGTCGGATTTTTTGTCGTTAGTGTTATTTTTGTTACGTGCTCTTTGTCTTTTATTTTGTTCCAATTTGGCTAATTGTAACGGACTTACTTGTTCCTGTACTTTGAATACCTCCATGATGTAGAGCAGGTTCAACACTCTTAGGACTTGCAGTAGGGATTGTAGTGTGATTTTTTCTCCTTTTTCTATTTGTGTTATGGTCGAGCGATTAATCCCGGCCTCTGTAGCGAGTTGCTGCTGGGTTTTGTTTTGTAGCAAACGATGGTGTTTTACAAAAGCCCCAATAGTTTCTACTAGTGCCCCATCACTCATTGCTAACCAAGTATTGCTTGAAACATCCATCATAAACTGTTTTATTTGTATTTAATGCTGACTATTTCCAACAAAAATATCAAATAAAATTCTAAATAAGGTGTTTTTTTGTTATTTTATTTCTTTATAGTTTACCAAGATTCATTATAACGGCGATAATTGCCGTTGCTATGGAAAAAATTAAACTGGGTAGTCCTTAGAAAACATGTGATTTTTCGGAGAAGTTTTACCTCAACTTATTCTTTATATCGCAAATCGCGATATGCAATATGTGTTCCCTTTTTTTGTTAGTTCACGGAACTTGAACAATGTTTTTTTGTGAACAATGTAAGTATTTGAAAATGCAAATGAGTGTAAAAAACACCCTCGTTTGATAAAGCGTAATTTCAGCTACTCTAAATGTTCTAGTACATACAAAAAGTGCTGCATAATGTCTCCTGACTTTGCAGAATATTTTTAAATTTAAATTATGAATTAAATAGCTCAAAGTGGGAAGATTTTGCGAAGCTGGAAAATTAAGATCCAATTCACTGTGTCTGTAACCATCTTTACCTTGTGGATTATTGGCATAATAAAAGGTTAAATTTTCGTTTTTTATTTCTTTACGAATAGTAAAATCTTTTGCATACGGATTTTCCTCTCTTGTAAAAACAGAAACTTTATTAGTCTTTGAAAGTTCATTGCAAATAGATTGACTGTACACTTCAGAACCTGTGTTGTAATTTGGTGGATAACCGTGTATTATTTTAAGGATGTGCATATACTTGTATTCTTAAGCACTATTATTTTTTAATTCTATTTAAGAAGATTAATTTAGAATTAATTAGCTATTAAATGCTTTTGTCATCAATTCTATTTCACTTCTGGGAATTCCAAGTTCTTTTGCAATTGTTTTCCAATTGCTAATTGCTTGAATTACTTCTTTTATTATTGTGTCCATTTGTTTTTCATCTAATCGGAAATACATTCCCACACTTTTAGCCAATTCGTAATCAAGTGCATTGTTATCGGTATCAATATTTAGTGCTAAACCTTCTTTATCTATAGATGGATTAAGATCGTATGCTGGTGAAAGTATCCATCCTTCTTTTGTAAGCATAAAACCATGATTTCTTAGATGGTCGTCTGTGTTGGAAATGGCAATATTAAAAATGATTCTTCTCCATAATTGGTGTAGATTAGTTTCTATGTTGGTACCATGATTACTTATAAATTCGGCTATATCCAAGTAACTTGCCTGATTATCTCTTATAGTATCTTCATTATTTCCTGTCATAGTCATAGCTGATGCAAAGTGTATCCTTTCACCGTTTTCACGATCAAAACGTTTGGTGAAAAAGGTGTTATTATTGCCCATTATTTTTTCTATTCTACAAGTAGCCATTTCAATTCCTGCCTTAATTGCTAGTTGGTAGGATAAAAATTCCCACGCTGCTTTATCGGTAGTGTCTGTTTTGGAAGGAAATTTGGCAATCCAAAGACTTTTATCATTATCTAAAATGTTAGCTTTTGGCCTTGCACCACCTAGCGAAGAACCAGGAGCAATTAAAACAGATAACCATTTTTTTACTTCATCATTATTTTCATCGTTTTCAAAATTTGAAGCAGCATTTTGTAATTCTCTAATAGATGACCAAGGTGGTGTTGATGCTGTTTTGTTGCTATCCAAGAAATCTCCATTTGGGTCTATTTTGAAACGTAATGCACCCATACGACTTTCATCGTAAACACCTAAAAGGAAATCAATATCGTATAGTGTTTTTGGCTTTTCGTTTTTCTCTTTAGCTTGTTGTGTTTCTCTACGTTTCATTAAAGTACGTCCCCAAGAGTCGGGCATACTATCGAGGAATATGCCGAAATTTTCTTTTTGATTTGGATATTGAGGACCACTATACAATTGAATATCCGGATCTAAAAGGAATTTTTGTACGGATTTTAACCACTCTTTGTTGTATTCAAAACTAAATGCTTTTTTACCTTTTGCTTGTTGGGCAGATAATATGCCAATGATTTTTGGTTCTGGCATTTCTTGCCAATGTGCATAAACGTATATATCGGTTTTTGTGGACATCTTAGATGGTTAGATTTTTGGATTATTAGATTTTTAAAACTTTAGTATATTTTACTTTATCAGTCACTTTTGCTTTTATTATCAAAAGTTCTCGATACAATTTTTTTTTCATTGCATTACAAAAAAATCACTCGAACTGACGGTTTATAATGACTGACGACTTATTATACTTAACTTTTATTTTAGTAGTTCAAGGTCTTGGAGTTTTCTTCCTAGTTCATCGTCTGCTGCTAGTTTTAGGAAATCATCTTGTAGACCTAAAACACGCAGCACATTGAAATATGCTCCCATTGCTACACTTGTGTTTCCTAACTCAATTAAATGCAATGTTGATCTAGAAATATCTGCTCTCTCTGCTACTTGAATCATAGTGAGTTTTCGCCTTTTACGAGCTATCTTGATATTTTCTCCCATTTGTTCTAAAACCTTGTCATACTTTGGAAAAACAGTTTGTTTTTTGGTTGCCATTTTTAATAAATGTTTGTTATTCTGAACAAAAATAGCTATTGTGTTTGAAATAACAAACATTTTTTGTTATTATATTTCAATTTAAAACTTCCGCTATGCAAAGTATCCTTACTTTGCGTTTTTTTTTTTGGGTTTGACATCAAATTCAGGATACTTTTCGGAGCTGGTTTATATTCTATTGTAAATAAATTTTAATTTAAATGTGGACTAAATGTGGGCTAGAAGTAGAAATAAAAAACCATAACTAATTGATAATAAATCGTTAGGATTTTAATTATTCGGAGAAAGATGGATTAACTACGTTGTTCCCAGAAAGGGAATCCTGAGCAAAAGAAAACCTAAATGATTATTAGCATAATCATTTGTTTTTTTATTTTATAACCGCTTACAAAAGCTAAGCTTTTGACGCTATTATAAAATAAAAAAACCGATTAGTAAACTAATCGGTTTTCTTTCGCGGAGAAAGAGGGATTTGTCTGATACAAAAGCCACCAATAAAACCAATACTTCACAAAGTATTTTATTTAAGTGACACCTCGACTGACACCTCTTTATTAGGATTACAATTATCTTAAATTCAAA
>NZ_JAYVFH010000232.1:0-13654 GCF_043773265.1 Flavobacterium sp.
TATTGTTATGCTATCTTTTGTAGGATTTGGAAAAAAACTAACTTGAAAATCTGAATTAAAATTTTCTGTTCCTAAAGTTGTTGTGCTTGCAACTGCAAAGTGCATTGTTGCACCAATTGTAGCTTTTGCAACATTGTAGTTATAAATTGGATCCATATTTACCAACAAGTCTGTTGCAGTATGCTTGTGTGTAGTTTCATTTTTTTCAAAAAAACCTGTAATTATCTCATTATTGCTTTGAAAAGACATATAATCGGAGGCATAAGCATAGGATAAAAAAGCATTTAAAGGTGAATATAATCCAACACAAGTCATTAATTGATTTGTAAAAGTACTTGATGCTGCATTGTTTGTTGTTGGAGAACTAGTATCTCTTTCGCATGTAATTGTATTATTTACTAATCCTGCAACACCACCAACTTCATCAAGATTAAAAACTAGACGAATATCCATTTTTGGAGTTGTAGAATTTACTATTGCCGAAACATAATTTTGACTTCCTTTTAATCCGTCTTCTTCTCCACTAAAATTGATGAATTTAATTGAATATTCAGTTGATATATTTTGAAGCAATCTTGCGGTTTCTAATATAGATACAACACCGCTTCCGTTATCGTTAGTTCCTGTCCCTGTAATTGAATCGTAGTGGCCGCAAACTATTAAAAATGTATTTGGATAAACTGTTCCAACTTTAGTAACAACAAGGTTTTTACATACTGCAGGAGAACCAGAATAAGTATATGAATATTCTTGCATTTGACTAGTTGTATATCCATAACTGGTATATTTTGCTTTTAACCAATCTAATGAATTTTGCAAAGCTGTAGTTCCTCTTCGTTTTACACCTAATGCTTCATATTCTGTCAAATTGTTAGTAATGTTTGCTTGTGAACATTGATTAACAACTGTAGCATAAGCTGGAATATAGGTTTGAGAATAAAATGAAGTAGTATTAAGCAAAGTAATAATTACTATAAATAGGATTCTTTTAAAAATGTTCATAGTGTCTTTTAGGTTACATTTAGATATGGCCAACAAAAATATAAAAAAAAAGCATAGTATAATAGTAATCATTTAAAACATTTTAAAACACAATATCTTCAATCAACTTTCGGTACTTCAACAAGTTAAAAATCATTAACAAATCGTTGACAAATTATTTAATGCTCTTGGCATGCATATTGAATTATCCAAAACATCAGAAAGATTTTTCTGAACGAAGAAGCTGAAAATCGAAAGAGTAAGCAAACCTTAAATACGAATGATTATGAAAAAAATTACCCTTTTAGTAGCTAGCATTTTACTGGTAGGAAGTGTAGCGAAAGCATCAGATGTATTGACAATTGCTGATGAGAGAACAACAACAAGATTTAGCTTAGATGAGCCAATCTCGTTTACAGAAAGAGGAATTGATTTTTTTGTTTTTGCAAATGGTGACTTTGATTTTAATACTCGACCAAATGATTCACAAGGAGAATATTTCTTTAAAAGTGCTGGAAAAAGAGGTTCTGATTCTAGGAGAGATAATAGACCAACAAATTTTGGTACTATGATAGAACACGATAGTTTTGGTAGAGTTCGTAGAGTTGGAAACACTTTTATAAACTATGACAATAACGATAGAGTTAACAGAATTGGAACTGTTTACATGAGATACAACAGATTTGCCTTAACCCAAATTGGTGGATTGCAAATTATTTACAACCGAAGAGGAGATATTGTTGATATGTTTGGAAGTGTAAAAGGAAGAAGAAATTATGGTTTTACACAAAATTATTATGGAAACAATCAAGATTATGATAATGATGATAACCACAACAATAATTATTCTCAAAACTATAACAATGACTCTTATTACTACAAAGCTGATGGTTCAAAAGCTAAAATTGAAGATGATAAAAAAGAAGAAAACAGAAAAGAAAACAAATAGAGATTGATTGATTAGTTTTTTTTTTAAAATCCTGCAGATTCTGGGAAGATGAAGCAGGATTTTTCTATTTAATAAATTTAAGTCGCTTTAATATTGAATTTACAACTTGATTTACTTCATCTGAAATTTCTAATTTATAATTTAAAAATAGATAGAAAATTGTAATCAAAATTGATTTTAAACCAATATTAATTATTGGAAGAAAAGGAAATTCCCAAAAGAAAAATAAAGTAAAACAAACTATTAAAATTCCAAAAGAATAAAGCGTTTTTATAGTAAATGGATATAAATTCATTTTTTTGACTACATAAATCAACTTGATTGTATTGTAAATAATAATGGTTATTAGTGTTGCAAATGCCGAACCTTCAATTCCGTAAAGTGGAATAAAAATTGCGTTTAGAACAATCATTAAAATTACTGTAGCAATTCCAAATAATAAAACGGTTCTATAATATTTTGTATTAACAATTATAGAATTATTATTTCCCAACAAGACATCGTAGAATTTACACAAACCTATCATAAAAACAACCCAGATTCCACCACTATATTCATCAGGAATTATTTTATATAATTCTTTGATATTTAAAAAAATAAGCATCATAATAAAACCACCAATGACTTGAAGATTTATGGCACTTTTTTTATACAAATCATTCAACTCATCGTGTTTGTTTTCTGCCATTAATTTTGCAGTAATTGGCGCAACTATTTGATTCATTGCTCTGTATGGAACAATAATTACAGTTGAAATAAAAATGGCAACAGCATACAATGCATTTTGACTAATATCTTTATAAAACGGAATCATTACTTTGTCAAAATCAACTAACATTACAGCAACTCCACCAGAAACGATAATAAATAATGAATATTGAACAATTTCTTTGATATTTAAAGGAATTACAAATCTTAACACTGGCATTTTCACCGAAATAGCATAAAGTTTCATTACAATAAGTTGCGTAAAATAGGCAAGTGCTATTCCATAAATGCATGTTGATTTTTCGATTAAATTAAAATGAACTGCAAAAAGCAACATCATCACTATAACTCTAATTAAAACTTCACTAATTAAATTTCCAATAACCGATTGCATGTGAACTTTTACCCAAGCATAATACACTTCAAAATAAGCCATGAATAAACCCACAATTGGAATGAGCCAAAAATAAGGTGTTAAAGTTGGATTTTCTTTAAGCCAACCACTTGAAATTGGTTCATAAAAAATATAAAAAACTGCCGAAATTGGAATAATAAAGACCAAAGGCAAGAACAACATGAACGTTAAAAATTCTTCTCTTTCTTTTTCTGTTTTATATTGAGAGAAAAACCTAATTAAGGTGTTTTGAGCTCCAAAAGCCATCAAAGGCATCATTATATTTGCGCCTGACAGAATGGTGGCAACAATTCCGTAATGCAATTTTCCTAAGAAATTAGTGTATAAAAATAATGCATTGATAGCACCAATACCAAATCCGAAGAAAGTGATAACTGTGTTTTTAATGGATTGATTTTTAACTATTCCCATAAAATAGGAGTTACAAGTTTTGCCAATTTTTCAGTCAAGTTTTTTCTAGAATATTGTTGCAAATTTACTGGAAACACTTTCAAGTTTTGGTCTAAAAATAAGTTATAATGTGATGTGATTAATTGTTTTAAAGCATCTTTTTCATGATATTCAAAGAAAACGCCTGTGTTGGTTGATTTAATAATTTCTTGAAAATCAGAATCTTTTGGTCCAAGAGCAATTATTGGTCTTTGTGAAACCATGTATTCAAATAATTTTCCGGGAATTATACTTTTAGTATCTATAGAATCAATTTCTATTAACAATAAAACTTGTGATTTTTTTTGATGAGAAACTGCTTCATTATGTGAAACATATCCCAAATTATTTACATAATCATCTAATTTATAATCAGAAATTGTGGTTAAAATTTCTTTACTAACTGCTCCTATTAATTTAATTTCGAGATTGGCACCAAAACTTGGTATTTCTGTAACCAATTCTGATAACGATTGCCATAAAATTTTTGGATTTCTTTCAGACAAAAAAGAACCAATATGTGCCAAACTAAATTTAGAATCTAAAACTTGTTTTTCAGTAATATCTGATGATGTTTCATTATCATAACCATTTGTTATTACTTCAATTGGTTTTGATGTTAATGCTTCAAACTCTGTTTTGGTAGTTTTGCTTGTTACGATTATTGTGTCGGCAGTATTTAAAACTTTACTTTCTAATTCTTTATGGATTTTTTCAGCATAAGATGATAGCTTCAATTCTTTGTGATAACCAATTGTTGTCCAAGGATCACGAAAATCGGCTATCCATTTTATATTTAATTCTTTCTTCAGTTTTAATCCAATTAAGTGCAAACTGTGTGGCGGACCAGAAGTTACAATAGTATCAATCTGGTTTTCTATGATATACTTTTTTAGATATTTCACAGATGGTTTTATCCAAAGAAAACGTGCATCTGGTATAAAAACATTTCCTCTTATCCAAAGTAGTACTTGTTCTAAAATAGTTTGTTTTTTCTTAATTGGAATTATTCCAGAACTAATTTTTTTGGTTTTATTTTTAGAAAAAAATCCTGCCAACTGATAGGGTTCAATAATTTTATTTTTTAGAATAATTAAATCCTTTGAAACTTCACTTTCTAATGCTTTATCAATAATTGGATAAGTTGGGTTTTCTGGAATATAAACAATTGGTTCTATATTAAAATCTGGCAAATATTTTACAAACTTTAACCATCGTTGTACTCCTGGACCACCAGCTGGAGGCCAATAATAAGTAATGATTAAAAGTTTTTTTTTTTCTACTTCCAAATTTATTAATTAGTTTTTTTTTCTGATTGTAAAAGATAAGAGATTTCAATAATAGCCATCAATTTTTCAAATCGTTGTTGAGGCGACATTTTTCTAATCTCTTCAATATATCTTGATTCCATTATAGATGGATGAGCATTATTTAATGTAGTTGTCTTCATTTTCATCAAAAATAATAAGTCAAATTTACAAAATTAACGTTAACTATTTCAATAACTTTTCTCTTCTAAAATAAATTCCTCCAATAAAAATTAAAAACATTAAAATAGTACTTATCAATGCAATTGTGCTTCCAGTTTTTACAACTTGTGGCTCAAACTTGAATTCAATTTTATGATTTCCAGCCGGAATTTGCATTGCTCTTAAAGCATAATTTGCTCTAAAATAATTAGACAATTTTCCATCTAAATATGCGTTCCAACCATCTTTATAATACATTTCAGAAAAAACTGCTAAACCTTCTTTTTTATTATTTGAAGAATAAATTAAATCATTTGGCTTGTAACTAGTTAATTTTATTGTAGCAGTTGAATCTTTTTCAAATGATTTAGAATTTCCTTTAAATTTAATTATTGAAGTGGAACTATTATCTGCTACAGCAACATTTTTAGTGTCCAATTTATTTAATGCTTTCATTTCATCATCGGCAGAATTAACCATTTTTAATTCTTTTACAAACCAAGCATTTCCATTAACTTCTGGGTTTGGCAACGGAAAAGTTTCGCCTTTATCGTTAGTTTGAATTAAATATTTTATATTTAACATATTCATAACTTCGATATTGTTTTTGGCAATTTGATAATCAAAAAGTTCTTGCATACGCTTTGGTTTTGCCGCATGATAACCTCCAATTGATTTATGAAAATAAGATGCTCTTGAACTAGATAAATTTCCTTCAACTTCTAAAACTCTAAAAATACTTTTGTCTTCTAGAATTTTTAAATCGGTTGGAGTTGCTTCAAAAGGAACATCAACTTCTCTAGCACTTACAAAATCTTCTTTACCAACATAGTTTTTATCCACAAAAAATAAATCAAAAACCATTATCAAACCAACTAGAATAACTGTTGTAGTTTGTGACAATTTATTTTTAGTGTATAGCCATAAAAACAAAAAGGCAAGTGCAATAACAAATCCAGACCTCAACAAATCAGCCGAATATAAACTTTGTCTATCGGCTTTTAAAGCGTCTATAAATCCAATTCCAAATGCTTTATCTTGACCTTGACTAAACATTTGCAATAATTGTTTATCCATTGAACCAACAAAATCAAAAGAACTTTTTATAAAAAACAGGCCAATTAATATAACAAATACTGTTGCTGTTGCTTTCCATAAACTTGACCATTGTTTTTCTTTATTGGTTGTAAAAAAAGAATGAAATCCAATAATTGCAATTACAGGAATACACAATTCTAATATCACTTGAATTGATGAAACTGCTCTAAATTTATCATAAACTGGAATATAATCAATAAAGAAATTAGTTACCAACGAAAGATTTTTTCCCCAAGACAAAATTAAAGTCAGCAGTGCTGCAGCTAGAAAAACATATTTAATTTTGCGTTTATCATGATACATTCCAAGTATAAAAAGGAAAAAAACTATTGCTCCAATATATGCTGGAGCTGCAACACTTGGTTGTTTTCCCCAATAAGTCATTCCGTAACTGTCTGTAAATTGCCTAGCTTCATCTGGTGATGCACCATAACCAATCATAAAATTATAAACGCTAGAATCGTCAGTTAACTTTTCAATACTTCCACCACCAAATAATCTTGGTGCAATTAGATTAAAACTTTCAGAAATTCCATAACTATATTGTGTAATGTATTCTTTGCTTAAAGCCGAATTTTCAACTTTAGCATTACCAGTTTCATCAACTTTTAAATCACTTTTACTTCTAGTACTAAAATCGGCATATTCTTTAGTAGCCATTAAATTAGTAGCGTTTACTCCTATTGCCAAAATTAATGCAACTGCAAAAGAAATTCCAATATACATTAATGGTTTAAACTCTTTATTTTTAATGTATTTATACAAATAATATCCTCCAAGAAGTAGCAATAACATCAAAAGATAATAAGTCATTTGAAAGTGATTGGCATTAATTTCTAAGGCAACTGCTAGCATTGTTAAAAATCCACCAACAATATATCGTTTTTTAAATACCAATAAAACTCCAGCAATAACCATTGGCATGTAGGCAATTGCATGAGCTTTGGCATTATGACCAACACCAAGAATTATTATTAAATAAGTAGAAAGTCCAAACGCTAATGCTCCAAAAAATGCTTTAAGTGGATCTATTTTTAAAACTAGTAAAAGTATATAAAATCCAAAGAAATATAAAAATAAATAATCTGCAGGTCGAGGTAAAAATCGCAATGTATCGTCTAAATCTCCAATATAATCATGCGGATATTTTGCACCCAATTGATAAGTTGGCATTCCTCCAAAAGCTGAATTTGTCCAATAGGGTTCACTATTTTCTGAAGTTCTAAAATCGTTTTGCTCTTTAGCCATTCCGGTGTACTGAACAATATCCGATTGGTATATTTTTTTTCCTTGCAGAACAGGATAAAAGTAAAATAACGAAATAACAATAAAACCAATAATTACTAATAAATGCGGATAGAACTTTTGAAGTAACTTCATATAATGCTTTTAAATATTTTATACTTTTTTAATTATCAAAAAAAAACTAATCAATTTCCTCATAATCAACATATTCACCAACTTTTTTTGTTTCGCGAGGTTTGTCTGATTTTGAATTTACAGTAGTTTGATTAGTATTTTGATGCTGATTGGTTTGCTGGTTTTTTATTTGATTCTCAAAATGTTCCTGAGCTTTAGTAACCATTTTCTTGGCTAAAACTGGTAAAAACAATCTAGCCAAAAACTTAAAAATATAGTAAAAAGCAAATATACCTAATATTACTTTTAAAAACCCATAAGGTGAAGCTTGTTGCATAACATAAAATTTTTGTCAAAAATACTAAATTCCTAGATTTAAAATTAACAGATGTTCTTAAATAAATAATAAAATATTATATATTTAATTTTCTTATTTTTGAAATCTTAAAACAAACCCAGATGAAATTAAAATTTTTAATAATACTTATTATTATCTTTTGCTCACAAAATAATTATGCACAACATACTGATGTTATAAATTCTAATCGACCAGGCGAATCAATGTCGGCATTTGCAGTAGGAAAAACGGTTGTTCAAATAGAATCTGGATTAAGTTTTTTAAATGAAAAACACTCTGTTTTAAAATATAAAGCTAATGGAACTGGACTAGATTTTAATTTAAGATATGGAATTTTCAAAGAACAGTTAGAAACCATATTAGAAATTGCTTATCAAAATGATAGTTATGTAAATGATTTAGGAACATTAAAAAGAACTGGTTTACGATCATCAACAATGGGTGTAAAATATTTGGTTTATGATCCTTTTAAATATGCCGTAGAAAAAGTAAATTTATACAGTTGGAAAGCAAATCATAAATTCAATTGGAAACAGTTAATACCAGCAGTTGCAGTTTATGGTGGAGTAAATTTGAATTTTAGTAATAATCCTTTTATTTCTAAAGAAGAAAATTTAAGTGTTATTAGTCCAAAATTTATGGTTATTTCTCAAAGTCATTTTGGAAATGGATATGTTTTTCTAGTAAATATTTTCATGGATAAAATTGGAACTGATTTTCAGTCTTTAGAATATATAATTACACTTACGAAAGGTTTTAATGAACAATGGTCGGCTTTTATTGAAAACAAAGCTATAAAAGGTGATTACTATGCAGATGTAATTTTTAGAGGTGGCGCTGCCTATTTATTAAATAAAAATTTGCAAGTTGATGCATCTATAAGTAAAAATTATAAAGGAACACCTGCTATAGTTTATGGTGGAGTTGGAATTTCATGGCGATCAGATACAAATCATAAAGATGTAATGATTAAAGCCAAAAAAGAAAAAAAGAAAAAGGATAAAAGTAAAAAAGGTAAAGAAAAAGCTAAGGCAAAAAAACGATTAGACGAAATAGAATTAACAAAACCCTAATGATTACAATAAAAGAAGCAACTACAAAAGCATTATTAAAAGAGTATGTTAAGTTTCCGTTTAGTATATATAAAAACCATTCCTATTGGGTTCCGCCATTAATTCAAGATGAATTAGAATCGTTTGATAAAACAATAAATCCAGCATTTGAAAACGCCGAAGCTTATTTTTATTTGGCCTATAAGGACAACAAAATTGTTGGACGAATAGCTGCAATTATTAATTGGGATGAAGTAAACAATCAAAACAAAAAGAAAGTACGTTTTGGTTGGTGGGATGTTATTGATGATATTGAAGTTACAAAAGCATTGTTAGAAAAAGTGTATGAACTTGGAAAAAAAAATAATCTAGAATATGTTGAAGGTCCAATGGGATTTTCAAATCTTGACAAAGTTGGAGTTCTTATTGAAGGATATGATGAAATTGGCTCAATGATTACTTGGTACAACTATCCTTACTATAAGGAACATCTAGAACAATTGGGATATGTAAAAGAAAAAGAATATATAGAAAGTAAATTTCCTTTTGAAAATGTAAAACCCGAATTTTTCTATAAAGCGCAAGAGTTAATAAAAAAAAGATACCAACTAAAACCTTTAAATTTTACAAAAACCAAAGACATAATGCCATATGTTGATGAAATGTTTAATTTATTCAACTCTTCTTATGCAAATTTGTCTTCTTTTGTTGCAATAACAGATGTTCAAAAAGAATATTTTAAGAAAAAGTACATTAGTTTTATCAATCCAGAATACATAAAATTTGTAATGGATAAAGACAATAAAATGGTTGGTTTTAGTATAGTAATGCCAAGTTTTTCTGAAGCATTAAAAAAAGCTAATGGTAAGTTATTTCCATTTGGATTTTATCATTTGCTAAAAGCTAAAAAAGAGAGTAAAGAAGTATTATTTTACCTAATTGGAGTTGAACCATTTTATCAAAATAAAGGAGTTACTGCAATTATCTTTAATGAATACTACAATACTTTTACCGAAAAAGGAATAAAAGATTGCATTAGAACACCTGAGTTAGAAGACAATCTTGCAGTTCAACAATTATGGAAACACTTTGATCCTGTTATTTCTAAACGTCGAAGAACTTATAGTAAACAGTTGTAAATAAAAAAAGCCAGCCATTCTATGTCTAAATAATGGTCTGCGATTGTCATACCAGCTTTGCGAAGTCTAAATAACGCTCTGCGATGGTCTTTGATCTCGCAGTAAATAAAATAATAATTTAAAATCGTTTTGTATTTATTAAATTTTAATAAATTAATGATTAACTAAATTTAACTGCGAGGTCAAAGACCATCGCAGAGCATAAAAAACTAATTAAACTTATAATAGATGATATTTACATACTTCTTAGAGCTGGTTTTTGTTATTTACAACTAACCGAATTCAAGGCAAATTTTGAATTTAAAATCAATTTATTTTTATCTTTAAATACTATTTTACCATTTTTCTCTTCAACAACTCCATAAACTTCTATTATTTTTCCATTTTTTTTTATAAATGCTACTTGACGAAAAGATTCACTACCTTCAGACAAGAATTTATAGTCTGCAAATAAAGTATCACCTGACATTGTTCCTTCAATTATTCCCTCATTTTTATCTTTTTGATATAATTTATAAGTCATTTGACCTGAAACTGTTTTACTATTAATATTAAGTTTTAACTGAATAGTATCTTTATTTTTTACATATTCATAACATTCTTTAGTTGAAACTTCCTGATCTTGATTGCTAGGAGAATTACCAACTTTAGTTTCAGCTTTCTTACAAGAAAAAAATAACGAACAAAAAACTACCATTATTAAAATTTTATTTTTCATAACCTTCAATTTTAGAATTATAAAAATACAAAAAAAAATCCACTCAAAGTTTTGAATGGATTTTTGTCTTTTAAAATTTTATTTTGAATTATGCGTCAAGGTCAACCTTAGTTGCATCGGCAATTTTCTTGTAAGTTCCGTTTACTAATTTTTCACGTATCACTTCAAAAGCGGTTAGAGTTTCATCAATATCAGCCAATGTATGTGTGGTTGTTGGTATCATTCTTAACAATATAATTCCTTTTGGAATTACCGGATAAATAACAATCGACAAGAAAATACCATAATTTTCTCTCAAGTCATTTACCATAACCATTGCTTCTGGAACACTTCCTTCAAGATAAACTGGTGTTACACATGTATTAGTATCTCCAATATTAAAGTTTCTTGAACGTAAACCTGTTTGTAACGCATTTACGTTTTCCCAAAGTTTATCTTTCAATTCTGGATGATTTCTCAATAACTCTAAACGCTTCAAAGCACCAACAGTTTGAATCATTGGTAACGATTTTGCAAACATTTGTGAACGTAAATTATATTTTAAATAATCAATAATATCTTTATCGGCAGCAATAAAAGCTCCAATACTTGCCATAGATTTTGCAAAAGTAGAAAAATAAACATCAATTCCGTCTTGACAATTTTGCTCTTCTCCTGCTCCAGCACCTGTTTTTCCTAGTGTACCAAATCCGTGGGCATCGTCTACTAATAATCTAAAATTATATTTCTTTTTGAATTCAACAATTTCTTTCAATTTTCCTTGTTGTCCTCTCATTCCAAAAACACCTTCGGTAATAAAAAGAATTCCACCGCCAGTTTCTTCGGCTAATTTAGTAGCACGTTGTAGGTTTTTCTCCATACTTTCCAAGTCATTATGACGGTAAGTAAAGCGTTTTCCCATGTGCAAACGAACACCATCTATAATACATGCATGCGCATCGACATCATAAACAATTACATCATTTTTTGTAACCAATGCATCAATTGTAGATAAAATTCCTTGATAACCAAAGTTTAATAAATAAGCAGATTCTTTCATTACAAAAGCTGCCAATTCATTTTCTAATTGTTCGTGAGCATCGGTATGACCACTCATCATTCTTGCTCCCATTGGGTATGCAGCACCATATTCAATTGCTGCATCAGCATCGGCTTTACGAACTTCTGGATGATTAGCAAGACCTAAATAATCATTTAAACTCCAATTTAAAATATCTTTTCCTTGAAATTTCATTCTTGGTCCAAGTTCTCCTTGAAGTTTAGGAAAAACAAAATAACCTTCGGCTTGAGATGCCCATTTTCCTAGTGGACCTTTATTGTTTTGAATTCTTTCGAATAAATCTTTTACCATAATAAAATAGTGTTTTTAAAACGTGGCAAAAGTAATTATTTAAATTTATTATAATGATTAAAATTCAAAATATTTCTTCTTAAAAAAACAAAAAAAGGAGACCTTTTTACAGATCTCCCAATATAAATTTTGATTTACTACCAATATCATTTTTCTTGCGATACTTTGACTTCTAACAACTTTGTTCTTTAAAGAACTGATTGTTATAATAATTAATCAAAATCATACTCAAATGTACAATTTTTTAGAGTCTGTTTTATTAAAATTTATTAATTTAACTTATATTTAACATTTTGATTATGAATGCGTTACATTTGCTGTGTATTTGTATAATTATTCTTATTTAATATAATAAAATCAAAAAACTATTAAAGTTACTTGTATTTTACCTTTAACTTAATAATTTTCTCAAGTTTGAAGTAAATGTAAATATCTATTTTAATAAATTAATATAATTTGAAAATTATTATTTATTTCTAATAAAAGAATTTCAAAGTTGTGACTTCTATCTTGATGCTATCTCGAAACAGTTCTCACATAACAAATGTTCGATTAATACTACTTTTACAAATATAAAACTTCATATTTCACCTCATCCATGTTGTTTTATGTAATTTTTAACTTTTGAAAGTTATTGTCATACTCAATTTATATTGTTAAAAAAACAGATTTTTATAAACAAGTAAAATAGAAACATTAAAATAAATAACTTTCTTATTACTAAGTTTGTAATATTTTTTTAAATAAAATTCAAATTATGAAACTAGTGTTTGCCTCAAGTAATATTAATAAAATTAAAGAAATTCAATTATTAGTTTCATCTAAACTTGAAATTTTAAGCTTAAATGATATTGGATGTTATGAGGAAATACCAGAAACTGCAGATACAATTGAAGGAAACGCAATTCTAAAAGCCAATTATGTTACTCAAAAATATGGTTACAATTGTTTTGCAGACGATTCAGGATTGGAAGTTGAAATTTTGAATGGTGAACCAGGAGTTTTTTCGGCAAGATATGCAGGTGAACCAAAAAATGATAATAACAATATAAATAAATTGTTATTGAATTTAAAAAACGAAACCAATAGAAAAGCCAATTTTAAAACAGTAATCTGTTTGAATTTATATGAAAACCAAAATTTTTTTACAGGAATAATCAACGGAGAAATTATTGAAGAAAAAATTGGAAGCAACGGTTTTGGTTATGATTCAATATTTGTTGCTGATGGATATAATAAAACCTTTGCAGAACTTTCCATTGAAGAAAAATCAAAAATCAGTCATCGAGGAATTGCTGTAAAACAATTAGTGGAGTTTTTAGATAGGAATTTTGGATTGTGAGTTTCGATTTAAATAATCAATTTATTTACAATTATTAAACATATTTATTTTATAAAACCTACTTAAGATAGTTTTTTTATCTCCTAACCCAAAACCCTTAACTCATAACCAACTGAAAATCAAAAAACAACAAATTAGTTTAAATGATTTTTAAAACCTACCTTTGCACCAAATTTTAAAATATAACATGAATAAATTTGAACAATTAGGTCTGAATGAATCGTTACTGCTGGCGATCAAAGATCTAGGATTTGAGAATCCGTCAGAAGTGCAAGAAAAAGCGATT
>NZ_JAYVFH010000233.1:0-6890 GCF_043773265.1 Flavobacterium sp.
TAAATTTTGTTAAACAATTATCAGAAAATCATTTTGCATTAAGAACTTATGAACGTGGTGTTGAAGATGAAACACTTTCATGCGGAACTGGCGCAACTGCGACAGCAATTGCAATGCATGCTATTGGAAAAACAAATTTTAACATTATAAATCTTAATGTTCAAGGTGGAAAATTGAAAGTTTCATTTGAAGAAAACGATGCTAAGTATAGTAATGTTTTTTTGGAAGGAAAAGCAACATTCGTTTTTGAAGGAGAAATAGAATTATGATAACATTAAAAGGAGAAAATATATATTTAAGAGCATTAGAGCCAGAAGATTTAGAGTTTGTCTATATTATAGAAAACGATGAAACTATTTGGAATGTTAGTAATACCCAAACTCCATACAGTAAATTTTTAATTCGTCAATATCTAGAAAATGCACACCAAGATATATATGAAGCAAAGCAGTTGCGACTAGCAATTTGTACAAACAATGACAAAAACACAATTGGTTTGATAGATTTATTTGAGTTTGATGCTAAAAACAATAGAGCTGGAATTGGAATTGTAATAAAAAACGAAATCGATAGGAGCAAAGGATATGGAAAAGAAGCATTAAATTTATTAATTAATTATAGTTTTCAGCAACTGCAATTACACCAGCTTTTTGCAAATATTGGTGTTGATAATGTTTCTAGTTTAAACCTTTTTACTACTTTTGGATTTCAAGAAATTGGAATAAAAAAAGACTGGAATCTAGTAGATAATAAATACCAAGATGAAGCCATTTTTCAACTAATAAATAAAAATTCATAAAAAATAATTACATTGAATAAGAAATTAAAAACCATATTATCAATTGGAACACTACTTTTTATAGCTGTAGCTGTTACAATATATATAAAATTTTTATCAAGTAATACTTCTATTTCAAAAGAGGAAATTTATATTACCGTTCCAACAGGTTCAAGTTATGAGGAAGTAAAAAAAATAATTTCACCTTATATTAAAGAAATGAGTGGTTTTGAAGCAATGGCAAGTATTCGAAAATACGATAAAAATGTAAAATCTGGAAGATTTCTTGTAAAAAAAGGAATGGGAAACTATACTTTGGTTGCTTCACTTCGCAGAAATATTCCTGTTAACTTGGCTTTTAACAATCAAGAAAGATTAGAAAATTTGTGTTTGCGAATTAGTACTCAAATAGAACCAGATACAATAAAACTATTAGCAGCTTTTAGAGATTCAAAGTTTCTATCTGAAAACGGATTTACTAAAGACAATGTAATTGCAATGTTTATTCCTAATTCTTATGAATTTTATTGGAATGTATCTGCTGAAAAATTTCGAGATAAAATGCTTAAAGAATACAAAAATTTTTGGACTAAAGAACGTTTATCAAAAGCAGAAAGACTTAACATGACTCCAGTTGAAGTAATAACTTTAGCATCAATTGTTCATAAAGAAACGGTTAAAAAAAGTGAGCGACCAGTTGTTGCAAAAGTTTATTTAAACAGATTAGATTTAGGAATGGCGTTACAAGCTGATCCAACTGTAATTTATGCATTGAAATCTAGAGATGATGATTTTGATCAAGTTATAAAAAGAGTTTTGTATAATGATTTAATAATTGCTTCTCCATATAATACTTATGTAAATTCTGGTTTGCCTCCAGGACCAATTGCTATGCCAGATATTGATGCTATTGATGCAGTTTTATCGCCAGATGAAAATGATTATATTTATTTTTGTGCAAGTGTTGAAAAATTTGGATACCACGAGTTTGCTTCAACTTATACTCAACATCAAGAAAATGCAAAAAAATATGCAAATTGGCTGAATGGTATTGGAACAAAAAGATAGTAATTGAATTTTTCTATTTTAAAGACCTCTTAATAATGCATTTAATTCAATAGTAAATCCCTAGAATGAATAAGTTAAAATTTTTATTAATTATTTTAGCACTGAATATTAATTTGGGATTTTCACAATCTACACTTGACTCTTTTCTAAAACCATCAGATTCTCTAAATAAACCAAGACTAAACAAAGTAATAATTTCTGAAGCAGTTCTTGCAACTACAGCTTTAGTTGGGCTTAATCAACTTTGGTATGCAGATTATCCAAAATCTGATTTTCATTTTATTAATGATAATGACCAATGGTTGCAAATGGATAAAGTTGGTCACGTTTTTTCATCCTATCAATTGGGAAGTTTTGGAGCAAATGCATTAAAATGGAGTGGTTGCAATAGAAAAAGCCAGATTATTTATGGTTCAACAATTGGATTTGCATTTTTATCTACAGTTGAGGTTTTTGATGGATATTCTTCAGAATGGGGTTTTTCTCTTGGTGATATTGCTGCAAATGCTGGCGGAACTGCACTTTTTGTTTCACAAGAATTACTGTGGAAAGAACAACGAATAGTTCCTAAATTTTCGTTTCATACTACACAATATGCTTCGGCTAGACCAAATGTGCTTGGTAGTTCAATATCTGAACAAATTATTAAAGATTACAACGGACAAACTTATTGGCTTTCTGCAAATGTGTATTCTTTTTTTACAAAATCTAAAATTCCAAAATGGTTAAATATTGCTTTAGGTTATGGTGCAGAAGGAATGATTACTGGAAGTGACGATTTAGTAAACACTGTTTTTTTTCCTGATTCAAAAAGAACTAGACAATTTTATTTGAGTTTAGATGTTGATTTAACTAAAATAAAAACAAAATCAAATACTTTAAAAACACTTTTTTCACTCTTTAATTCAATTAAAATTCCTGCACCAACTATTGAAATATCACAGTTTAAAGGTGTAAAAGGACATTTTTTTTATTTTTAGAAAATATTAACGACTTAATTTAAACTCTACTTTTTATTAGCATATTCTATCTATTCGTAGAGTAATATGGAAAGACCAATACGGAACCTAAATTTCCAATTATATGAAACAATTTGAGGTTATGAAACTCA
This sequence comes from Flavobacterium sp., assembly GCF_043773265.1. GTDB lineage: Bacteria > Bacteroidota > Bacteroidia > Flavobacteriales > Flavobacteriaceae > Flavobacterium. The sequence continues at coordinate 2,958 of NZ_JAYVFH010000233.1, forward strand.
GAATGTTATTGCTTATAGCAATGCAATTGTAAGATAGTTTTATAATTTATAACTTACTGAAAGCATAAAAACTCTAGGCAAAACATAAGTTTTTTTCTCACTAATCATAAAATCTGAAAAAGAATAATCATTTTTTACTTTATTGTTAAAAAAATTATTTGCAAATAATTCAAATCCAAACGGACTATTTTTCTTTTGATAACGCAAAGAAGTATTCGCTATATCATAAAAATTTGTTTGATTAAAATTATCTGTGTTTTTTAAATTTTCATAATCAATTTTAAAAGTAAAAAACTTTTTAAATGAAAATTCTACTTCTGATGTAAACTCATCGGATTCATAATTACTTTTTGTTAATCCATTAAATTGACTATATCCTTTATTGTAACCAATACTAATATCTGGCCATTTCTTATAAGCCGTTTTAAAAGTTAATCCAATATTTTGACTATTTCTATCATTTGATCTGTTTACATTATTTATTGATTGCAAATAGTTAAACCACGATAAATTAGAATTCAATTTTAAATTAAAACGATAAATTTTTTTACTAAAAGAACTCATAAAACGCCAATTCGTTTCAGGATTGTCGGTTAAAATTGGTGTTGAATATTGATTAATTCCACTCAATTGAATTTCATTTCTAGTTGTTTTTACTTTCTTATTATAACTCGCGATAGCATTCAAAGTAATGCCTTTAAACATGTTCATCTTAGAATATCTAAAATTTACTGCATGATATTGTTCATTTTCTAGTAAAGAATTCCCTTTAAACACTGAATTGTAGCTTTGAAGAGTAAATTGATTTGCCAGTTTGCTTACTTCTGGAAAAGTATTAGACAACTTATAGTTAAAACTTAAACTTTCTGATTTATTAAATTCATAATCACTATTAAACTGTGGTTGAAATAATGTTTTAGAAATTGTAAATTCAGAAAGATTTTGATTTGTATTCAGATTATACCAATGCATATACAATCCTGATTTGTTAGTACATTTTCCAATTTTGAATTTATATTCAAAACCAATGTAAGCATCATTTAATTGGTATTTTACATTATTTCCAAAACCATTATTATCGAAGTTATTAATTGTTCCATTTGTTAGTAATTGCTTTTCTGATGTTTCAAAATTTGAATTTATGTAATTGTTGCCAACATTAGTGTATAAATGATTAAAATTGTTTAATATCCAATAATGTTTGAATAAAGCGTCAACGGTATTGCTTTTAACTCTTTTAATTTGGTTGATAGAATAACTAGAATCACTTTGCAAAGGAATTAATCCTGTTAAAAAAGGTTGCTCTGAAAACCAATTATTTTGAGGAGTGTTTTTTTCGAATGATTGGTTTACTACAAAAGTAGTAGTGTGATGTTCATTATAGTTTTTATGCCATTCTATAAATTGTTTGACAGAAATATTATCAGCTTTTGAAATAGTTTCAAATGTATTAGTGTTGGTGTTAGTTATTGAATTAATAATGTTTTCAATATCATTTGTACTTAATTGAAATTGTGAGTTGTAATAAATTTTTTCTTTTTTGTTAGGAGAATAATCTAGTTTTAGGTTGCCAATTCCTAATAAATTTTTTGAAATATTATTTTGAAATTTATTCTCATAGGAAATTAAACTATTTTGAAGATATTCATTTACGCTTTCTATTTTTGATTGCATGAAAACTTTAGAGAATATTCCAAAACCAGAAATTGTCAAATTAGTAACAGTATCAAAACTAAAATTTAAAGCACCAAATTGAGATTTATTTTGAACAACATCTGTATTGTCATTAGCAAAAGAAAACAAATTCGTCAATGATTTTCTACCAGTTAAAAAGCTACTTGTGCCTCCATCAAAACGCATTAAATCTTCAAAAGTAAAAGTACTTTTACCAATGTTATTTAAATCTCCAATAAAACTTAAATTGGTTTTTGGAGCATAGTAAAATAAACCAGCATGAGCCAAATGATAACCATTATCATTTGCAATTTCAGCAGCAACTTCAACATCACCAAAAACAAATTTCTTTTTATTTTCTTTCAGTTTTACATTCATTGCCAAGTCTTCACTATCAGAAACTTGTTTCATAAAACCAACTTCGTTGAAGTGATCTATTACTTCAATTTTGTCTAAAGCATCAGCAGGAATATTTTCTACAGCTAGTTTAGAACCACCACCAAAAAACGATTTTCCTTCCACCATCATTTTGGTAACTTTTTTGCCTTGAACAGTAATATTTCCTTTTTTGTCAACTTCTACTCCAGGAAGTTTTTCAAGAATTTCTTTCATTTTTCGCTCATTGCCGTTGGCAAATGCTTTAATGTCATAAGTTAGCGTATCTTTTTTGATTTGAATGGGTTTATACTCATGTTTAATTATAATTTCTTTGAGTATTTCTCCAGTAGCTTTCAGTTTGAAGTCGTAATTAGTTATTGCAGAGTTTGGTTCTATAATTAGAACTTCTTCGGTGTAGCCAATGTAAGATACTGTAATTTCATATTTCACATTAACATCTAAATCTAATTTATAACGTCCTTTATTATCTGCAATTGCAAATTTTAAAGAAGCATTTTCTTGAAGTGGTTTTGCAATAATGTTGGCGGATTCTAAAGGTGTATTGTTAAGTAAGTTATTAATAGTGCCTGATAAATTTTGATTTTGCGAAAGTGTTGTAAAAGGAAAAATAATACTTAAATACAAGAAAATTTTTATTGACATAAATAGATAAATATGTTTGTAGTTTTATACTATTTTAAATAAATAAAAAACCAATAAGTGCGATATATTATTTAAAAAACTTTTTTTGCTTTACTCATTTTTTAGTTTTTCATTTATTTCCAAAAGCATCTTGTTATAATCCTCTTGTGAAATAATTGGTATTTTGTTGTCTAGAGTTAAAGATTTTTTTTCTACAATAACATTAAATTCAATTTTTGTAGCGTAAAAATATATTCTATCATTAAATCTTCCATCAAGCACTAAACCCGGCAAGCCATCTAATCCTTTTGGACCAAATGATGATGGTATTGATGGTGTAAACCAAACTTCGGGTGTAAAAATTAATTGTTTTGATCTTAATTTATCAAATTCTTCAAATTTACATGTTGCTTTATAACAAGTATATCCATCGATTATTTTAGTTTCATTAGTTATTAACCAATTGTATTCTTTTATATTTTTTTTTACAAAATATTTTTTTCCACTGAGTTCAACCTGGGTAACTTTTAATGAATCTTGCATGTTTTTGTAATACAAACCATTAACAAAATTTTTAGCTTTTTTATATGCAAAACTATCTTCATTTGGGTTTATTTTTTCAATTACTTTGAAAACACTACATGAATTATTAAAAATTAATTCACACTCTAATTTTGATAAGTTTTCTTTAACCTCGCTGACAAAATTTTTCCTTTCATCTGATTGATTTTTGAGTTCTTGACTTTGGGATTCAATTAAACCAACTTTATATATAACTCTATTAGTTTGGTTTTGTGAAAAGATTGATATTGATTGTATAAAAAGTATTATTAATAATGATGTTTTTTTCATATTCTTTTAGAATTTAAAGTTCAATAAATCTTAAAGATTTATTGAACTTTATAATTAATAAACAATTTTTAGTGTGACTTACATTTAGTAATATAATCATTTACGGCTTGAGTATATTCTGTTGCAGTATAACAACCAAATTCTACCTCATCTGCATTTACTTGTTCAACCGCCCAGTTAGTACAAGCATCTGCACGTAGTACTTCTTTTTTTTCTTCAGGATTTCCTGCCATAGACACACCGCTAAAACCTACCAATAAGATAGCTGTAAAAAATAATTTTTTCATAATTAATAATGGTTTAAATTTATAAATATTTTTTGGTTAACCATTGTAAAAGTGAAAAAAAAAAAAAATGCAATTGGTAAATTATCTTATAATTTTAACA
>NZ_JAYVFH010000234.1:0-10246 GCF_043773265.1 Flavobacterium sp.
ATTCTTTTTTCAAAAAAACTAATGTGTTTACTATGGTGAACATCCGAACCAACAAAATCAATTAAATTATTATTTAATAAATAATCAGAAGTTCTAGCAACATCTGGTCCATAATAACCAACACTTGACAATAAATTTAATTGAAATAAACATCCATATTTTTTAAGTTTTATATATTCATGAGTACCATGATAAAAAGTATAACGTTCAGGATGTGCTAAAACTGGCTTATAACCAGCTACTTGAAGGTCAAATATAATTTCATATAATTTTATTGGAGGATTTAAATAAGACATTTCTATAAGAACATAATTATCTTTTAAAGTAAGTAGCTTTTCATTTTCAAAAAGATTTCTAAAATTTCCATCCAACATATATTCGGCAGCAGCCATAAAAGAATTATTTATATTATTTTCTTTTAAATGTGTTAAAGTAAAATTATATTTTTCTTGAATTGTTGGTCTTGAATTTTCCCAAACGTGTTCAATAATATGCGGAGTTGTAATAAAATTACAAAATCCTATGTTTTTAAGTTCATTAATTAAAACTATAGTTTCTTCAATAGATTTAGAACCATCATCAATTTTGGGTAGTAGATGCGAATGGATATCAGTATAATCTACTGGGATTAAATCTTGTAAAAACGGTTTATTTTTTTTAAAGAAAAACAAAATTTGTCTATTTTTTTCACAAAGAAACAAATATTAATTAATACATCAGAATCACTTAGAATAATTATCTTAAATTACTATATTTGTTTTTTTAAATAGCGAACGATTTATATATAAAATTTTCACTAAGAATAGTTAATTATAGCAATGAAAATCACACAAGAATCTAAAGATTGGGATTTAGTAATAAAAGGACATTCTTCTCTCTTTGACTTAAATTTCAATGACCTTTGGCGTTATAGGGATTTGCTTTTTATGTTTGTTAAAAGAGATTTTGTAAGTTTTTATAAGCAAACAGTTTTAGGACCACTTTGGTTTTTTATTCAACCCATTTTTACAACTATAGTTTTTACATTTGTTTTTGGAAACTTAGCAGGAATAAGTACCGATGGTTTACCTAAATATCTTTTTTACTTAACTGGTATTACCTCTTGGAATTATTTTTCAGATTGTTTGTCTAAAACTAGTACAGTATTTAAAGACAATGCTAGTATATTTGGTAAAGTTTATTTTCCTAGATTAATAATGCCTTTAAGCATAGTTGTTAGCAATTTAGTTCGGTTTGGAGTTCAAATGTTGTTATTGATTTTAACAATGATATATTTTTATTTTTTTCCAGAAACTGGAACCAGTTTTCAGGTTACAACAGCCATATTATTATTTCCTTTTTTAGTACTTTTAATGGCATTGCTTGGTTTAGGATTAGGATTAATCATAACAGCAATGACAACAAAATATAGAGATTTAACCTTTTTAGTAACATTTGGAGTGCAATTATTAATGTATGCAACAACTATAACTTATCCGTTAAGTTATGCTCGAGAAAAAGGATATGGATATCTAGTAGAATACAATCCAATGACACCAATAATTGAAGCATTTAGATTTGCATTTCTCGGAAAAGGAGAATTTACCTTCTTGAGTATTGGATATGCTACGTTAGTTACTTTAATTATTTTATTTTTTGGAATTATTATTTTTAATAAAACCGAAAAAAACTTTGTTGATACAATCTAATGAGTAAACCAGTAATAAAAGTAGATAATCTTTCTAAAGCATACCAAATAGGACAAATTGGTACAGGAACATTGTCGCGTGATATCGACAGATTTTGGAAAACTAAAATTCTAGGAAAAGAAGATCCGTTTCTTAAAATTGGCGAAACAAATGACAGAAGCACTAAAGGCGACAGCGACATAGTTTGGTCATTAAAAGATATAAATTTTGAAGTAAATCAAGGAGAAGCAGTTGGAATAATTGGAAAAAATGGAGCTGGAAAAAGTACACTTTTAAAATTATTATCACGAGTTACAAGCCCAACAACAGGAAGCATAAAAGTAAAAGGAAGAATAGCAAGTTTACTAGAAGTAGGAACAGGATTTCATCCAGAATTATCAGGTAGAGAAAACATTTATCTCAACGGAGCAATTCTAGGAATGAGAAAAAAAGAAATAACTCGAAAACTAGATGAAATTATAGATTTTTCTGGAGTAGAACGTTATATTGACACACCTGTAAAACGATATTCCTCGGGAATGTATGTTCGATTAGCTTTTGCAGTTGCAGCGCATCTAGAAAGTGAAATCCTTATTGTAGATGAAGTTCTTGCAGTTGGTGATGCCGAATTTCAAAAAAAATGCCTTGGCAAAATGGGCGATATTAGTAAAGGCGAAGGAAGAACCTTGCTTTTTGTGAGTCATAATATGGCGGCAATTCAAAGTTTATGTTCAAAAGGTTTGTTTATTGAGAATGGTATAATTAATAGCATTGGTAATACTGAACAAATTGTTAAAAAATATTTGCATAAGGAGCAATCAGTTACATTTCAAGAAGATCTTTTTTTATTGAAAAGAGATAAAGATTTATTTCCAATTTTACAAAAAATAGTAATTCAACCCAATGGAAATAAAGTAACTAGTGGATCTGATTTTTGTTTTAGAATATACTTTGATACTTCAAAAATAAAAAAATTATCAATAGGATATTTAATAAAAGATTATAACTATAATATTATAAAAGGAGCTAATACATATCAATATTCATTTAAAATTGATGTAATTGAATCAAAAAATTATATTGATATTGAAATCCCAAACTTGCCCTTGACTCCAGGACAATATTCAATTTCTTTGTTCTTAGGAGATGGAAAATATGATTTAGACATGTTGTATGATGTAATATATTTTAATGTATTCTGGAACAATAATTTGGAAATAGACCAACCGCATCCTAAATTTGGAAGTATTTATTCAAAAACCAATTGGAAATATTAATATGAATACATGTTTACTTTGTAAAAGCAATAAGATAAAGAATATCCAAAAAATAAAAACTTCATCAATAATTAATTTATATCAAAAAGAATTAAATATAGATGTAAAAGAAGAATTATTTGGTTATGAATATATTAATGCGTTAAAATGCGCTAATTGTAAGTTAGTTTTTTTTAATCCAATTATTGCTGGTTCAGAAAAATTTTATGAAAATCTTCAAAAACTAGATTCCGTTTATTATTCAGATTTACGCCCAGAATTTTTACATGCAATTCAATTTATTAACAAAAGCGATACTGTTTTAGAAATAGGTTCAGGAAGTGCTCACTTTGCCGAAAAATTAAACAACAAGAATTATGTGGGACTAGAATATAATCAAGAAGCAATAGATAAAGCAGCTAAAAAGGGAATAATATTGTTAAAACAAAGCATAGAAGAATTTGCAGAAAAAAACCATGAAAAATTTGATGTAGTTTGCTCTTTCCACGTACTAGAGCATGTTACAAATCCATATACATTTATTGAAAGTTCTCTTAAAACGTTAAAAAAAGGAGGGACTTTTATTTGTGCTGTGCCATGTTCAAATTCTTTTTTAACATCTAATCACAATCATGTTTTAAATATTCCGCCACATCATATTTCAAGATGGAATTCTAAAACATTTGAATATGTTTGTGAAGAATTTAATTTGTCTCTTCAAAATTTGTATAATGACAAGATTTCAAACAATAGAAATTATTTTGAGTTGAAAGTAAAAACAACTTTTTTTAATTTTTTTATTCAAAAGAAACAAATTCTAATAAATGATAAATTCATAAAAATATTTGATAATCTGTTTAAAAAAATTAATAGATTTTTTAGTATATATAAATTTGTAAGTTCAAAAAACAACATGGGACAAAACATAATGATTATAGCTACAAAAAACTAATTTTAAATGAAAATTCTATTTATTTCAATGCCTTCAATTCATTCTAAAAGATGGATTGATAATTTGGTAGGTACAAACCATGAAATTTATTGGTTTGATGTTTTAAATAGAGGAAAAATGGAGTTTAACAGTAATGTTAATCAAATAATAAACTGGCAAAAAAGAAAAATACCTTATGTTAAAGGAGAACATTTTTTAAGAAAAAAACTTCCAAAATTATATGATTTTGTTTCACCTTTATTACAAGTTACAGCAGTTGAAAAACTTGAAAAAATAATTTTAGAAATTAAGCCAGACATTATTCATAGTTTTGAAATGCAATCATGTACTTATCCAATAATAAAGACTATGAATAAATTCCCAAAAATAAAATGGATTTATTCCTGTTGGGGAAGTGATTTGTATTATTATCAAAATTTTAAATATCATAATTCTAAAATAAAAACTGTATTAAAAAGAGTCGACTATCTCCAGACTGATTGCATTAGAGACATTAAAATAGCAAAATCATTAGGTTTTTTAGGAATCAATCTTAATGTAATTCCGGGTGGAACAGGTTTTGATTTAAAATATGCTGAAAAATATAGATTACCAATTTCAGAACGAAAAATTATTTTAGTAAAAGGATATCAGCATAAGTTTGGAAGAGCTATAAATGTATTGACTACACTGATGGATATAAAGCAACAATTACAAAATTATGAAGTTGTAGTTTTTGGAGCACATAAAATGGTTATTGATTTTGTAAAAAATAATAACTTGACTTTCAAAGTTTATGATAGAAACGAATTAAACCATAATCAAGTAATTGAATTAATGGGAAAATCATTAATTTATATTGGTAATAGCATTTCAGATGGTATGCCTAACACACTTTTAGAAGCTATTACAATGGGAGTTTTTCCAATACAATCAAATCCAGGAAATGTTAGCGCTGAAATTATTGAAAATGGAAAAAACGGATTTTTAATAAACGATTCAAACAATAATGAAGAAATAAAAAAACATATTATTAATGCAATTGAAGATAAAACATTATTAAGTAACGCAAATAAAATCAATATCTTAATTGCCAAAGAAAGATTAGATTATCATATTAATAGAGAAAAAATAATAGATATTTACAAAAACAGATGAAAATAAGAATTTTATAACTTTTTATATAATTTAAAATAAAATTTTACGATTTTTTTCTTGAATAAAATTGAACTTAAATAACAAAACCAATTATATTTTACTCTTAAATCGGTTTTTTTAAGTAGTTTTGAATTTTATAAATTTATTTCAATACATAAATGAAAACCACAATACTTATTACAGGTGGAGCAGGAAACGTAGCAAGCGCATTGGCAAATAAATTAGCCCAAAATCAAGATAATTACATTGTTATTGTTGACAATTTATCTACAGGAAGTTTATCAAAAATTCCAAAACTCCAAAATGTAGCATTTGTAAAAGCAAACGTCAATAACTACAATGATGTTGTTCCAGTTTTTGGCAGATATAATTTTGATTATGTATTTCATTATGCAGCAGTTGTTGGTGTTAAAAGAACACTAGAAAACCCAATAATGGTCTTAGAAGATATTGAAGGTATAAAAAATATACTCTCTTTATCTAAAAATTCAGGTGTGAAACGAGTTTTCTATTCTAGTTCTTCTGAAGTTTATGGCGAACCATTCGAAATTCCTCAAAACGAACATACAACTCCGCTTAATTCAAGACTACCTTATGCAATAGTGAAAAATGTTGGAGAAGCTTTTTTTAAATCCTATTTTCAAGAATATGGATTGGAATATACTATTTTTAGATTTTTTAATACCTATGGACCAAACCAAAGTGAAGATTTTGTAGTGCCTAGATTCTTGAAATCTGCTTTAAAAAATGAGCCAATTTATATCTATGGAGATGGAATGCAAACAAGATCGTTTTGCTATGTTGATGACAATGTTGATACATGTATAAAAGCAATGAGTAGTAAAAATTGCGTAAATGATGTTTTAAATGTAGGAAGTGATATAGAACAAACTGTTTTGTCTCTTGCGCAAAATATTATAGAAATTACAAAATCAAAGTCAAAAATTATTCATTTGCCACCATTAGAAGAAGGCGACATGACTAGAAGATGTCCTGATACTTCAAAAATGAAAGCTATTTTAGGAAGAGAATTAATCACATTAGAAGTAGGAATATCTTATTTAATAAAATCTTTATGAGAGCAGGATTTAATCCAACTAAAGGCGGAAAATTAATTGATAGAGAAGAATGTCATCATCGAATAATAATTCCAGTGCATATTCCACACGAAAAGGATTATTTTGAAGATGCCTATAAAATTTTTGAAATGTGTTTGACTTCAGTAATAAAAACATCAGTATCAAAAATTAAAATATCAGTAATAAGCAATAATTCTAGTATTGAAATTAACGAACGATTACTTCAAAAGTATAAAAACGGTAAAATTGATGAATTAATTATTGAAAAAGAAGGAATAGGAAAAATTAATAGTTTACTAAAAGCAATTAGAACTGTAGATGAACGATTAATTACAATAACAGATGCTGATGTGTTGTTTTTAAACGGATGGGAAGATGCTGTTGTTCAAGTGTTCAATTCATTTCCAATGGCTGGAGCAGTTTGTCCAGTTCCAGTTTTCAGAAAACATTTTGACTTGACAAGTAACATTTGGATGAAAAATTTATTTTCTAAAAATCTATATTTTAGACCAGTAAAAAATACAGAAGCACTAACATTATTTGCTAAAAGTTTAGGTTGGGAATGGTTAGAAAAAGAGTTTCAGGACATAATAGGAACAATAAAATCAAAAGATGGTACAATAGCTGTATTAGGATGTTCACATTTTGTAGCGACCTTTAAAAAAGAAGTTTTTGAACAACTTCCTTTAGAAAACAGTAAATACAAAATTGATGGTAACAGCGAATTTCTTTATACTGATGAACCTGTACTGAAAATGGGTGGTTATCGACTTGCAACTTATGATAATTATTGCTATCATCTTGGAAATCATTACGAAGAATGGATGGGAGAAGAATATAATAAAATAAAAGAAGAACCAAAAACACTTTTTAATTATGAGAAACTTCCATTATTAAAAAAAAGCATTTTTAAATATTTTTTATATGAAAAAATATTTAAAAAAATATTAAAGTATAAATATTTACATAAAAAAATATTATCCTATAAAGGTTTAGACAAAAATCAAATATATAATTTTATTGAAAAAAAATATTAATTGTTTTCAATAAAAATTATTACTAAAATAAAATAAAAAAGATGAAACTTCAAAGCATAATTAATTTATTCAATTTCAAATCAAAACCTTATTATGAAAGATTCGATAAGTTTTGGGTACAAAAAATAGTTACTAATACGTATCAAGACAGATTTGATTTTTTTGAAAAAATATGTACTGACAAAAACGTTTTACACTTTGGCTGTACAGATTGGCCAATATTTGAACCATCTTACAACCTTCATATAAAATTAGCAAAAGTTGCAAAAAGCATACATGGTTTTGATATTGATCAAGAAGGAATAAATAATTTAAAAAAATATGTAAACCAAGATTATTTTACAGATTTTAATCAATTACAAAATAAAAAATATGACGTTTGTATTGTTCCTGAAACAATTGAACATGTAGATAATGTTAGAACTTTTCTTGAAGGATTATCAACAGTAAATGCAGACGTTTTTTATATAACTGCTCCCAATTGTTTTTCAAAAAAACATATGAATAGAAATTTTTATGGAAAAGACCTTTTTGTAGAAGTAGTGCATCCTGATCATAATTGCTGGTATAGTCCTTTTACACTAAAAAATCAAATTGAAAAATACTCAAACTTAAAAGTAAAAAATACATTTCTTTTGCAAGATGATACCATGGTGTGTTGTGAAGCAATAAAAAAATAAAAAGAATTCTATTTTGAAATCAAAAATAAAAAACATCATCTTTTTTTTTTATGCTCTCAAAGATTATTTAAAATTCAATTATTTTGAATTAAATAAAATTAAAAAAGCTAATTGCATATTTTTTTTCCCTTATTATCATACTGGTGGAGCAGAACGCGTACACCTTAATATTGTAAAGTGTATTGAAAATAAAAATTGTGTGGTTATTTTCACTCATACTTCAGCAACAAAAAATTTTTTAAATCAATTTCAAGAAGAAGCAAATTGTATTGAAATAAATAAAATTTTGAATAGAAAAAATACTTTTGTAAACAATATATTAAAAGGTAAAATTTCAAAAACAATAAATCATTCCAAAAACTGTAAAACTATATTTGGGTGTAATACCAGTTTTTATTATCAATTACTTCCAAAAATATCCAACAATATTAAAAAAATAGATTTATTTCATGCTTTTAGTAATCAAGATTACAGAGAACAGGAAGTTGTAGATTCAGCACAACACATTGACATTAGAATTGTAATAAATAAAAACACCAAAAAAGATTTACTACAATTTTATGAAAAACATAATATTCAAGAAAAATATTCAAATAGAATCCAAACAATAGGAAATGGAATTGAAATTGATAATAAACCATTTGAATCCAAAAATTTTAATGAAATAAAAATTGGCTTTGTAGGTAGATGGTCAGTCGAAAAAAGACCAGAAATATTTTTGGAAATTGCAAAAAAAATGAAATTAGCACATCCAAAAATTCAATTTCAAATGATTGGAACAGGAATGAAAAGTAATATTAAAAAAATCAATGATGCTGGAATTTCTTTTTTGGGAGAAGTAACTAAAAAAGAAGAACTTTTAAATTTTTATCACGACCTAACTTTTCTATTAATAACGTCTGAATATGAAGGTTTTCCAATGGTTATGATGGAGTCAATGGCACAAGGAGTAATTCCAATTTGCACAAATGTGGGCGGAATTAGTGAGCATATTACTAATGATTTTAATGGTTTTCTTATAGATGATGAAAATCACGAAAATATAATAAACTCATTTTGCAATCAATTAGATAAATTAATTAAAGATAAATCAAAAGCATTCGAAATCTCTAAAAAAGCATTTGATTATGCTCATGAAAATTTTGGAATAGAAGTGTTTAATAAAAGTTACAAGATTTTATTTGAAACATAAAAGCTAAAAATAAATTGCATGAAAATATTAATGGTAGCCATTCCAAATCATCATTTTTTTCAATGGGTAAACCAGTTAGAACACTCTGGTAACGATGTGTTTTGGTTTGATATTACAGATGGTGGAGAAAAAGTTGAACGAATAAATTGGGTAAATCAAATTAAAGGATGGAAACTCAAATACAATTTTCCTTTTAGACATACAATTAAAAAAAGATTGCCAATATTATACAAATTTATCCAAAAATATAATGAAAATGCTATTGAAAATGTATTTCAAAAACAGCTAAATTTAATAAATCCAGATATAGTGCATTGTTTTGAAATGAAATTGTCAGGTTTACCTATATTGAGTGTAATGAATAAAAATAAACATATTAAATTTATTTATTCTTCTTGGGGAAGTGATTTGTTTAATTTTGAAGAAATAGGTGTAAGCAAAAATCAAGTTCAACAATTTTTTAATCGTGTTGATTATTTAATTACAGATTGTAAAAGAGACCATTTAATTGCTATAAAAAATGGTTTTAAAAGTAATTATTTAGGAGTTTTTCCTGGCAATGGTGGTCTTCTAATTAATAAAAAAGCTATTCAAACACTAGAAAACAGAAACGTTTTACTAATTAAAGGGTATGATGATGGCGTTGGTAAGGCAATAAAAATATTGGAAGCAATAGAATTAATACCAATTTCAGTTTTGAAAAATGTTGAAATTATTATATATAGCGCAGATAAATCAGTTAAAAATAAAATAGATAAATCACCATTTTTTTCAAAATTAAAAATTGAAATATTTCAAAGAAATATTTTTTTAGACAATGATAAATTGTTAAAAATCATGGGAAAAAGTATGATTTATATTGGTAATAGTATTTCTGATGGGATGCCAAATTCATTATTAGAAGCAATGGCAATGGGAGCTTTTCCTATCCAATCCAATCCAGGAAATGTTACAGAAGAAGTAATTGTGCATGGAAAAAATGGATTATTAATTGAAAATCCTCTTGATGTTTCTGCCATTTCTGATTTGATTTTAATTGCAATCAATAATCATGAATTAAGAGTTGCCGCTTTGAAATTCAACACAACTTTTATTGATGAAAATTATAATAGAAATGTACTTGAAAAAAGGATTGTAAAACTATACGATGAAATTTGTGTAAATTAAATTTTTATGGAAACATCAATATTAATAGTAACTAAAAATAGACCAGATGAACTGGAAATTACCCTAAAAAAGCTTTTCC
>NZ_JAYVFH010000235.1:0-11573 GCF_043773265.1 Flavobacterium sp.
AAATGGAACTATAGATATCGAAATTGCTCGTTATGCACTAAAAGCTTTGAATGTCGATGCGCATGGTTTGGACGAAATGGATAATAAAATTCTAAACACCATCATCGATAAATTCAAAGGTGGACCAGTAGGTTTGTCTACTTTAGCAACAGCCGTATCTGAAAGCAGTGAAACAATCGAGGAAGTTTATGAACCCTTTTTGATTCAAGAAGGTTTTATTATGCGAACACCAAGAGGAAGAGAAGTTACAGAAAAAGCGTATCATCATTTGGGGAAAATAAAAACTAATATTCAAGGAGGATTGTTTTAATTTTGATTAATATCAAAGAAAAATACACAAAATTAATAAAAGCCGAATCTCTTCGACTCGGTTTTCTTTCATGTGGAATTTCTAAAGCAGGTTTTCTTGAAGAAGACGCACCAAGATTAGAAAATTGGTTAAACCAAAATCATCATGGTCAAATGTCTTACATGGAAAATAATTTTGACAAACGATTAAATCCAACATTATTAGTTGATGATGCCAAAAGTGTAGTTTCTTTATTGTTAAATTATTACCCATCAGAAGTTCAAAATAAAGATAGTTATAAAATTTCAAAATATGCTTACGGACAAGATTATCATTTTGTAATCAAAGAAAAATTAAAACAATTATTAAGTACCATTCAAACAGAAATTGGCGAAGTGGCTGGAAGATGTTTTGTTGATTCAGCACCGGTTTTAGACAAAGCTTGGGCAGCCAAAAGTGGTTTGGGTTGGATAGGGAAAAATAGCAATCTTATAACCCAAAAAACAGGATCATTCTATTTTATTGCTGAATTAATATTAGATTTAGAACTAGAATATGATTATGCTACAACAGATCATTGCGGAACTTGTACTGCTTGCATAGAAGCATGTCCTACTGAAGCAATAGTTGCACCTTATGTTGTTGATGGCTCTAAATGCATTTCCTATTTCACTATTGAATTAAATGACAATTTGCCTCAAGAAATGAAAGGTAAATTTGATGACTGGGCATTTGGTTGCGATATTTGTCAAGATGTTTGCCCTTGGAATCGTTTTTCAAAACCACATAACGAACCATTATTTAATTCAAATCTTGAACTTTTATCCTTTTCTAAAAAAGATTGGGAAGAAATCACAGAAGATACATTTAATAAAGTTTTTAAAAACTCGGCTGTTAAGAGAACTAAGGTTAAAGGTTTAAAAAGGAATATTAATTTTTTAAAATGATTCTCTTAATAATATTTTAAGTATTAATTTGAAATATGTAACGTTATTTTAGAACGAGACAATGTAGTAGGGACTAAAAATTATATTTATGTTACAGATTCAAAAGGAAATAGAAATAGAGTTGATTATGATAAAGAAAAGAAACCCAATTAATTTAAATATTGTGTTTGTTCTATCATTCTTTTCTCTACTCTTATTTTTTCTTTTTAGTTGTAATCAAACCATTGAAAAAAATAACTACAACGGAAATTGGATTTTAAAAGAACAAAATTACACTGAAGAAATTATTTTACAGGATGGAAATTACAATAAAGAATATAGCAGTGATGATCTTAGAGTAAACTCAAGTGGGAAGTTCTACCTTAATAGAAATAAAAATAGATTAGGAATTACATTATCATTAATTCCTAATAAAATAATCAGTGAGAATGATACTATTTTTCAAGAATGCGAATATTTAGACATTATTGAAATTAATGATAGTAATCTAATAATTCAAAAACCAAATCAATGGATTAGGGATGTAAATGATAGATTCATTAGAGTAAATGAAATTCTAATTTATAAAAAGAAGTATAAATAGACTCGACACTCGGATAGGACAAGATAGCGAAAGTTATAAATCCGTGCCCACAAAGAAAATCTCATCCTAAAATTAATCACAAAAAAAACAAAATATAAAAATCTAAGTAATAACTACAATTACAAACTAGATTCTCTTTCAATAATAGAAGTTTCTAATTCAATTGTTTTGGGCTTAAAAACAGTATGGTCTCTTTTAGAAGTCATTTCTTCTAGCAGTAAATTAAATGAACTAATTCCCATTTCACAACTAGGTTGATCAACGGTGCTTAGTTTTGGTGTAATTACTTGCGACATAAACCAATTGCTAAAACCAATTACTTTTATTTGTTGTGGAACTTTTATGTTGTTTTCATTAAAATAAGCCAAAACTCCAACAGCAACCATATCAGTAATCACAAAAACCCCATCAACATCAGGATGATTATCTATCAAATCTTTGGCAAATTCTTTTCCTTCTTCAAATGTTACATTCTTACAAGTGTAAACCAACTTTGAATCAAATGGAATATTGTTTTTTTCTAATGCCTTTTTATATCCTAAAAATCGATCAATTGCATTTTGAGGATTTACTGGTCCGCGAATATGAGCAATTTTTTTACAACCTTTTTTAATTAAATGTTCAGTAGCTTCAAAAGCAGCTTTTTGATCATTTATAACCACTTTCGAACTCGGAATTAATTTTGATATTTTGTCAAATTGAACAAATGGAATTTCACGCCTCAATATTTCTTTAATGTGTTCATCGTTATTTGATTCGTTAGAAAGCGACATAATAATTCCATCAACTCTTTTATTTATTAAAAGTTCGACTTGTTTTTTTTCTAATTCTAATGATTCATTAGATTGTAAAATGATTACCAAATAGCCATTTTTTTCTGCTTCGGCAATGATTCCATTAATAACATTAGAAAAAAAGTGATGCACAACTTCTGGAATTATCAATCCAATAGTGTAAGATTCTTTGGTTCTTAGATTTACTGCAAAGCTATTGGGTGTATAGTGCAAAGATTTAGTTAACTCTAAAACCGCAGCTCTAGTTTTTTCACTAACATCAGGATAGTTTTTTAATGCTTTAGAAACCGTTGTAATCGAAATTCCAAGCTTGGCAGCAATTTCTTTTAGCGTAATATCTTTCATGATATGAAAACTGTATAGGTTTTTAAGCAAATTAAATTTAAGAATGTCTAAAGATAATTGTTAATCTTTACATATTGTATTAATTAAAAAGGATATTAGTAAATAATTATCTAAAATGTTATTTATTAACTAATTAATTAATTTCTTATTTAAGAAAAATAGCATAAACAAGAAAAATGTTTCTAAAATTAAACACTAATTTCAGAAACATTTTTTTATTAATAAATTATTTATTATTCAGCGCCATCATTTGTAGCTCTTGTAATAGCAAAATTTGCAACAGTCTGACCTAGAGACATTCCTTTTTCGCAATCACTTCTATAATGAATTGCTCCAAACAATCTAGATTCTGATGCTTCGACAGCCATAGATTGAAACTCTTGAGTTCTCGATGGAATTACATGCGATAAATATTTTGCAGCAGCTCCACTAAAAGTTGAATGTCCCGAAACATAAGCAGGAAAATTTGGAACTCCAGTAGACGTTTTTATTGAGCTATTTGCTTGACTTGGCCTTGGATTGAAATAATAATATTTTGCATCCCAACAACTTATTGCGGCATCCATCATGGCAATATTTAACAAAGCCATGTTTCTTGCCCAGCGCACTTCGCTAAAACTTTGAGTAACAAATGCTTCATTAGCAATTTGATTCCAATGTCCTGGTGGAGTATAAGTTCCAACACCATCAGCCCAAAAACCTATAATTTTCATTCGTTCTCTAGTGACATTTTCGCTATAATATTTTACTTCATTTAATTCTTCCAAAAATTGAGGCGAATTAGTAGATGGTGGTGCAACAGGACGATTTGAAATAACATCAGCTGGTGTCATTAAAAAAGATTTTACATTACCAAATAATGGCAACATTGGTGGTCTTGGTGGAGTATCTAATGAACGCCATGGTGTTTCGCCATTGGCAACAGCATTGGTTTCTAATTGAGTCCATAGTGTTTGATTTCCAACTGCTGCTCCAGCACCATCTGTTGCAGCTTTTGAAATAAATTTAGCCGCAATTTTTCTTCCTAGAGAAACTCCTGCTTCAATATCGCTTCTTACATTTGCTCCAGAAATTATTCTATATAATTTTTGTTCTTCTGCTTTTTCTTGAATATAGGAAATTTCTGTTGGAAAAAGTAATTTTAAAATCTCAACAGTAACTCCTGCTAAAGCACCATCTTCTGAAGGATAAGATGGTAATGGACTTCTCGGAATTAAAACTTGTAAAGTTGTATCAACCACAAATGGTGCATCTCTATTGTATAGCTCTTTGTAATGCCAAGTTGCAACCATTGCATCATATTGTGCTGCGCTAACATATGCATAAGCTCGAGCTGCAAATGGTGGATTGGAAAATGGAAATTGTGGATTTGCAAATGGATTTGCAGCTGAAGGAATTGGATAAGTTCCATCTGGACTTTGATATGGTGGACGATTGTGTCTGGCAACCAATGTTTGCATAATTTCGTTCCAACGTAAAACGCCACCAGCACTCCAATAGTTAATAATTCTTTTTTGTTCAGAAGTAATATTGGCTTGATAACTTTTTATTTCATTTAGTTCTCTAAAATAGGCAGGAGTTGTTGTAGCAAGTGGTGCATCTATAGAAAATTCATTAGGAGAAGTTAATAATAATGGTGTCCAAGTACCTGCATTTGCATCTGTATTGGCTGGGTTTAATTGCGGATATTGCTCATTTCGTTCTTCAATATCATCATTACAAGAAATTGTAAAAATGGTAAGTGAAAGCAATAAACAAATTGTATACAATTTATATAAATAATTTTTCATTTTTTTAAATTTTAGATTCTTGAGAAGGTTTAACTTTAGTTTTAAAGTTCATAATATAAAATAATCCGCCATAGAAAGCGTTAGATTGTCCCACATTTCTTCCAGATATTACATGGTTAAATCCTGTTATAATTGATAAACCAGAAATTGATTTTAAGTTGTATTTTCCGTTAAAACCAATTTTTGTCATGTTCATTGTGTTGCTTGGAAAAGGCATATTGTTAGTAGTAATATCAAAACCACCTTCTTGAGTTGTCCAAGTATCAAATATTGCTTCGGCAATTAATCTTTTGGTTCTATAACCTGCTCTTGCATTAAACGAAATTGCATCTGGCATGTCAACTTCGTTGGTATAATGCATTTGATCTGTATAGTAAGTGTTTCTGTCTATTTTTATATTAGATCTTTTGATGTAAGCACTTGAAACTGTAGCAAACAAATTGCCAAATTGATAATCGCTCATCAATCGTAAAGATGCAGTTTTACTTTGTAATCCGATACTCAAAGGTAAATAATCGGCAACATAATTGTTTACAGGAGTTGATAAACCACCCAATGCATAAAACGAAAGTGAATTGTGGTTTAATTTTTTTTCAAAAAACATATATTTTAATGTTAATGAAAGATCTTGAATTCCTTTTTTTCCTTGTAATGTTCCTGCAGAAGCATTAGTTGCAATATAAGGAATGCTGAAAATTACATTTAGATTATTTGTAATTCCGTAGTTTCCGTTTATAGCAATTTTTTGAGTTGAAACAGTTCCGAGATTTAGGTTTTCTCTTCTAAAATTTCCTTCCCAATATTTATCCCAACTGCTGTATTCATATATTGCGCCAGTGCAAAAATATTTTTTATCCATCATTATGCCATCAATTTCTGTTTGGGCATAAAAATGTTGAACTGCCATAATAAGACAGATTATATATAGTTTCTTCATTTTTTTATTTGAATTGTTCTAGGAGTTTTTCCTGTTTTAATAGAATGATTTAATCATTAATCACACACTAAATCTAAAATAGTTTTTATAATGATTGTCCTTAAATTAATACAAATTTATCAATGACATTTACCCAAAAATGCTATTCTACTTTTCAGTAACTAACTTTTCCTATAAACAATTATGAAAAAAGAATAATTTTTTTGAAATTCAAATTTTACAAATATGATAAATTAATTTATGGACAATCACCAAAGCACTAAAACTAAATTTTAATGTTTTTATAATTTATTAAGATATAAATTAAGATGATTATACATTCTTGGGAGGATCGTATTCATTGTTTAAATAACCAGAATTTTCAATTCCGTTGGGTTGAAAATCTTTGTTTATAGCAATGTGTATTTTAAAGTTTAATGATAAATTTAAATTTGCTATGGTTTTTAAATAATCTTTACTAAAAGTTTTTATAAGTTTTTCAATTGGCGAATTAGAACCATCAGAATTGTTTTGACAATCAACAATTTTTTTTAAACTTACATCAATTGCATTTTGATTTTCAACACCTAGATAATACAAATTCAAAACATTATCTTTTATGTTTTTCTTAAAAATGTGATATATTTTATTGTCAATAATTATGTTTTCGTTTACTTTTTCAATATCTGTATCTTCCATAAAAGAATATAAAGTTGCATTAAGTTTAATGACTTTAAATTCAGAATCTGGAGTGTTTTGCATCTGTTGAATCCAACTTTGTTCTTTTTGGTAAGAAATCATCATATAATAATCGACCAAGTTGTAAAACAACGAAGTGATTAATGTGATAACTAGTAATAAGGATGCAGTTTTTTTCATTGGGTTCAAAAATAGTAATTTTTTTGAGATGATAAAAAGTATGCTATTTCAATTTTATGATACACGATTGATAGGGTTGTAATTTGATGTTATTTCCTTCTGTTTTTAAAGTATTTAAATTATTTATTAATTCATCAGATAATTTATATTCTTTTGGAATTGCAATTGTATTAATTTCTTTTGTAAAATTTAATAAAATTAGAAAAGTTTCTTTTGAGTTTGATCTTGTATAGGCAAAAATATTTTTATTGTCTTTGTCTATCAATTGATATTTTCCATAAACTAAAATGTCTTTATGCTCTTTTCTTAATTTGGTCATTTGTCGAACATAATTTAGAATAGAGTTTTTATCTTTTTCTGCTTGTTCTACATTAACGTTTACATAATTTTTATTTATTGGCAACCAAGGTTTGCCAGTTGTAAATCCTGCATTTGTTGTTGCGGCATTCCATTGCATTGGTGTACGACCATTGTCTCTGCTTAAATCGGCTTGCATTAATAAATAGGCATCTGCTGCAGCTTTACTTTTTCTCAATTCAATGTAATATCTGTTTTTTGTTTGCAAATCGTTATATTCTTCAACTGTTTTAAATCGAATATTTGTCATACCAATTTCATCACCATTATAAAGATATGGCGTTGCACGTTGTGTTAACAAAAAAGTATACAACATTTTTGCACTGGCTTCTCTATATTCAGGCGCTTCATTTCCGTATCGACTAACAGTTCGGCTTTGATCGTGGTTTGCCCAAAAAACAGTATTCCATCCGGAATTTAAAAACTTTTCGTCCCATTTAGTTACTATTTGTTTTAACCCCACAACATTATGTTTTTTAACATCATATACACCCAAATCTAAACTATCTCTTCCCCAAATATTTCCTAATTCATCGTGGTACAAAGTGTTTAATTCATCTCGTTCTGTGTTTACATAATCTTGTACTTTGCTAAACGGAATTACGCCACCTTCACCAACAGTATATACTTCTTTGTATTTACTCAATACTTTTTCGTTCATTTCTTTTAAATAAGTATGCACTTTTTCGTCTGTACCATAATAGCGAACAAATTGCTCGTTTGTAAAATCTTTTCCTTTATCTGGCCAAGAAGTATCTTTTGCCATAAACGGAAAGGCATCTAACCTAAAACCAGCAACGCCTTTGTCTAACCAAAATTTCATTATATCGTACATTTCTTGACGAAGAACAGGATTTTCCCAGTTTAAATCGGGTTGTTTTCTAGAAAAATAGTGTAAATAGTAACTATTAGTTGCTTTGTTAAACCGCCAAGCATCAGCATTTTCATCAAATAAACTGTATCGTTTTGTTGGCGTTCCTTTTTCTGCTGGCCACCAATGATAGTAGTTGTAATATTTATTATCTCTTGATTTTTTAGCTTCTGTAAACCATTTATGCTCATCACTACTGTGATTTATTACCAAATCCATTATAAGTTTGATATTGCGCTTTTTCATCCCAGCAAGCATTTCATCAAAATCCTCCATTGATCCCATTTCGGTCATAATGGCTTTGTAATCGCTAATATCATAACCATTATCATCGTTTGGCGAAGCGCAAATTGGGTTTAACCAAATGGCATTAATTCCTAAATCTTGTAAGTAATCTAATCGTTGTGTAATTCCTTTGATATCACCTACACCATCGCCATTGGTATCTTGAAAACTACGTGGATATAATTGATAAATTACGGCTTCTTTCCACCAAGTTGAACCAGGAATTGTTGAAGTTTCTGTAGTTAATGTTTCTTTTGAATTTTCTTTGCAAGAAAGAAAAAACACTACTATAGTTAATGAGATAATTTTTTTCATTTTATAAAATTTGATTAGTTTTTTATAATTTATAATTTAAATTAAATTTTTATCTCAACTGAAAATCAGCTTGTTTTAGATCTTTAGAATTTGCTCCGATAAAAACACTAAATTTTCCAGATTCGATTACAGTATTTCCATCTCCATCAAAAAAAGAAAGATCTTTTTGAGATAATGTAAATGTTACTTCTTTAGTTTCTCCAGCTTTTAATTTTACTTTTTCAAATGCTTTAAGTTCTAAAACAGGTCTAACAATTGATGCTACATAATCTCTAATATACAATTGAACAATTTCTTCGCCATCAATTTTTCCTGAATTGGTAACCGAAATTTTGCATATTAATTTTTCTGTTTTTTTTATTTCTGATGATGATAATTTTATATCACCATAAGTATAATTGGTATAACTTAATCCATATCCGAAAGGAAATAATGGTTCACTTTGCACATCACGATATCTGCTGTACCAATTTCCCATTCCGTCGGTTTGCGTAGGTCTTCCTGTATTAAAATGATTGTAATATATTGGAATTTGACCAATTGCATAAGGAAAAGTCACTACTGTTTTTGCCGATGGATTGTATTCGCCAAGTAGCATTGATGAAATTGCGTTTCCGTGCTCTGTTCCTAAAATCCAGCATTGCACTAAAGCATCAGTAAATGGCTCAGCTTCAGTAAGAATTAATGGTCTTGCACTAGAAACTAATGCAACAACTGGTTTTCCTGTTTTTTGCAAAGCTGCTAAAAGTTCTAATTGACCTTTACTAATTGATGGATTAGCAAGTGCTCTGTCTTCGCCAGCCATTTTTCCGCTTATTCCAATATTTACTAGAATAACATCGGCTTCATTTGCATTTTTTATAGCTTCGTTAATTAATGTTTCGTTTGTAGAATTATCTGCATTATATCCATTACAAAAAGTAATATTTGCTATTTTATTTTTTAATCCTTCGTAAACTGTAACAGCATCATTACTGTTTCCTTGACCAATCCAAAAATCGAACATATCGGCTTTACTATTGGCATACAAACCAATTAAAGCTACTTTTTTATCTTTTTGTAATGGTAAAATAGAGTTGTTATTTTTTAATAAAACAATCGATTCCTCGGCTGCTTGTTTTGCAATTGCTCTATTTTCTGTTGTGAATATTTTATTTTTCTCGTTTTCTAAATCGCAATATTTGTATGGATTATCAAACAATCCTAATTTGAATTTTTGAGTTAAAATTTTACCAACAGCTTCATCTAGCTGTACTAAAGTTATTTTACCTTCTTTCACTAATTCTGGTAAATATTGTACAGAAACTTTACTTTCCATATCCATCATACTTCCAGCTTGTAGCGATTTTAGTGCAGCATCTTTTCCGTTTTCGGCATAACCGTGAGTTATTTCTTCCTTAAACGATGCCCAATCGGAAACCACAAATCCTTTGAAACCCCATTTTTTCTTTAAAACATCGGTTACTAAAAATTTGTTGGCGCTTGCAGGAATTCCGTCAAAAACATTAAAGGCATTCATTACAGTTGCAGCTCCAGCATCAATTGCAGCTTTGTATGATGGTAAATATTTATTCCATAATAATGGTCGGCTTAGATCCACTTGATTATATTCTTTTCCTGCTTCGACTGCGCCATAAGCTGCAAAATGTTTTACGCAAGCCATAACGTGTTCATTATCATTAAGATTCCCTTGAAAACCTATTACTCTTGCCGCCGAAACCAATCCTGCTAAATATGGATCTTCTCCTGCGCCTTCCATAATTCTTCCCCAACGTGGATCATTACTGATGTCACACATTGGCGCAAATGTCCAATGAATTCCTGCTGCAGATGCTTCTTTTGCAGCAATTGAAGAATTTTTTTGAATTCCAGATAAATTCCAACTGCACGCTTCTGCCAACGGTATTGGAAATATAGTTTTGTAACCGTGAATTACATCATACCCAAATAACAAAGGAATTTTCAATTTGCTTTGCATTGCAACTTCTTGAATTGCTTTGGTATCGGCAACGCCAATAACATTTAAAAGCGAACCAACTTTTCCGTCTTTTACGGCTTTTGATTTTTCATTTTGTCCTGCATCATTTCCTGCTGGACCAGTAAAAGCACCACCATTTAATTGGTTTAATTGTCCTGCTTTTTCCTCTACAGTCATTCGGCTCAATAAATCTTTTACTCTTTGTTCAGTTGGCAAAGATGCATTTTGATAGGGAAACTTTGTTTGAGAAATTGCAGTAAAACAAGCAAATACAAAAAGGAATGATGTGATTTTTTTCATTTTTTTTAAAATTTAATCCAAGTTAATTTGTGCCAAATGTGTTCTAATGGACCTTGAGGATGTGTTTTTAACCACCATTTACAAAAGGCAATTTGTAGTATAAGTAAAATAACACCAATAAATAAACATAATGTTGCGCCTGTATATTGATACAAACCAAAACCATATTTGTAATACAATGTTGAACCAATTACAGATTGCATTATGTAGGTTGTTAAACTCATTTTTCCCATTGGGATTAGTTTTGACAATATTTTATGTGTTTTTTCTGAATAAAATAAAAGAATAAACGAAGCAACCCAAAACAGCATCAATGCAAAATTAGCCCAAGAATTAATAATTACTAAAAGGCGTGCTAATGCGAATTTATTTAAAAC
Organism: Flavobacterium sp.; assembly: GCF_043773265.1. Taxonomy (GTDB): domain Bacteria; phylum Bacteroidota; class Bacteroidia; order Flavobacteriales; family Flavobacteriaceae; genus Flavobacterium. Next base: position 11,027 of record NZ_JAYVFH010000235.1, read on the forward strand.
TAGTTCTGGCAAATAAGTTACTATTAAAAAAAGTGGTATAAATACAAATAGTGAAATTCGTAATGTCATTTTCCAGAAAAAAATATTAGATTCTGTTTTTGTAAAAAGTTGTTTTCGACCTGCTAACATACCTAACATAAATAATGCTGGTGCTTGAAAAAACCTTCCGTTTTCCCACGACCAAAGTAAAGACGCTGCTTTTCCGAGAGTTACATTTCCTTTTATGTAATCAAAGAAATTACCATTGTTCATATAATCTGCAATTTGCGTGTAATAACTTTCGGATAAATTTGGCGCAGGAATATAATCTGGATTGGACAATAAATAAAAATACTTAAACCACTCCAAAGGTTGTAACATTAAAATTACAGCAATTATCAAAACCACTTTGTTGCTTAAATTACAAACTGGAATTAAAATCAAACCCAAAATGGCGTACATAGTAAGAATATCACCTTGATAGAAAACGGTATTTATAAACCCAAATACCAGTAACAGCATCATTCTCCAAAAAAAGCGTAGTCTAAAATCGTTTCCTTTTTTATTC
>NZ_JAYVFH010000236.1:0-5067 GCF_043773265.1 Flavobacterium sp.
TTCTGCGTGGCTTAAAGTCAAATCTTTGAGTAGGTTAGGAGATTTAAAAAAGAAGTGTTTAGAATCGGTTGTAATGTGAAAACGTTTGGTTTTCTTAACCAATAAACCATAACTTCTAAGTAAGTCAAATAAAGCATCTCTTCCCATTTTGATATTGTTTTTAATTAAATCATTTTCAATGTGTTGCATAAGTTTTCTTGTGCCTGTTTTAGGCATTTTGATTCTGATTTTGCTTACTAAATCTAGAACAATTTTGTTTTGTTGTTCTTTGATAAAATCATATTTAATTCTTTGATAATAAGCTTGTTTGCTTATTCCGAAGCATTGATAGAGCCACTTTGTTTTGAAAGGTTTAGTCGCTTTTTCTCTATCTCTTTTGCTAATGCTTCGGGCAAATACTTTTTTGAAAGATGCTCTCCTGTAATGTTTTCAAAATCTGCAATAATGTCTTGTTGAAAGTCTTTTACAAACTCCAGTTCTTCAATGCGTTCTCGTAGTTTTTTAATCTCTATGTTCTTACTCATGGCTTTAGATTTAGCTTCAAAGTTAGATAATTTCTTAATCCAATAAGCAAGAGTTCCTCTAGAAATGCCATATTTTTTAGAAGCATAGTTGGCAGAAATTTGTCCATTATTAATTTCGTCAATGATGGAAAGTTTGAGATCAAAGCTTATTTTTTGATACTCATTTTTTCGGCAGGGTTGTTTTTTGTTTGTTTCCATAGGATACTAAAAGTGTTTAATTTTTAGTCAACCTATTTTAGGACGAGAGTGTTTCCACACTGACGGCTAACGTTCTCAGGCTTTATGTCTGTTGCGTATTTTAAAGACTGGCGATAACAAATATACCGAAAACTTTGAAAGAAAAAACGTGAATAAAAATAAAAAAATATTCACTAAACTTTCCAAATAAAACCCAAGCCTAGCAATAGCGTAAAACCTGTGTTGTATGAAGCCATTTTTTAATTGTTAGTAATTACAAACCTATGATTTTTTAAAATCTATATTTAACCGAACAAACTAAATATCTTGGAACAAGATCTATACTCGATTTATTGTATGTATAGTTGCTAATCGTTATAATTGTGTATTCGTTCTCGTTGCGTATGTTGTTAAATATTAGTCTATATGAAAAACGATTTCCGGTTGGGTTGTAATTAACTATTATGTTATTGAATGAATAATTTTGCTTGTTAACATTGTAAAAAGAATTATTAAATTCTGCTAACCAAGTTTTTGAAATTGCGTAATTGATATTAAGAAAAATATCTTTTGTGGTATTATTTGATTGAATGTTGTTAAATATAGATTGATTATAATTATAAGTAAAACCACAATCAAAATTTATTGGAATTTTAAAATAAGTTGTTGCCGAATATTTTAATATATTATTATAGCTTTTTGCTTGCAAAAATTCGTTTGAATTAACGTTTACAGGCATAGAATTCCATATTTGTGTTGTTTCAATTTTTGAAGCTAATTTGAGTTTACGAATGTAATTGACAAAACTGAAAGTAAAATTATAGCTTTCACCACCATTGGTTTGCTTATAAGTAGAGAAATTGAAATCATTAGTTAAGGTACTTTCTGTATTAAATATAGAATGTGATTTTATATAAAATAGGCTTGTATTTATTGAAAATCTTTTTTCATCATTATAAAAATAATATGCAAATGAAGAAACAGTATTTTTTAAGGGTTTAGTATATAATGTTCCTTTTGAAAAACTTCTGTAATCAATTAATTGATTATTAGAAGTTAGTTGATTTATTTCGGGTAAAGTATTGTTTTCTGAATGGGATAATGAAAAATTACCAAATCCTGTTTTTTTAATGTTTAATGATAAGGTTGGATTGATTAGAAAAATATTTTCTTTTGTAATTTGTGTTTTGAAAATAGTATTTAGCAAACTTATGTTTGCTGTAAAATATACTTTTTTTGAGAAATTATATCTAATGACATTGTCAAATGACATTTTTATTTGGTTAAGTTTTGTGCTGTTTTGATAGTCTATATTATTGCTATTGTTGACTAAAAAAATATTTTTAAATTGTTCATGGTTTAATTCAAATTGTAAACTATTTGTAATATCAATTTTTCTTAATTTTGAAATTAATTTAGTTTTGCCACCAATGTGAAATAGTTTGTTATTTGCTATTTGATTGATGATGTCGTTAGTATCTGCATTTAAAAAAGTATTTAGATAGGGTGAACTAATTTTACTGTTTTCGTTTATTTTATCATTTCCAAAATAAATGTAGTTATTTAAAGCTTTATTATCTGAAAGCTGGTAAGTATGGTTGAAATGATTGTAAAATGTATAATTTTCAGTTTTCGATGATTGGCGGATTTGGTCGGAATTAAAAATTAAATTGTTGTTTAACTTGTTTGGATTGTTTTTGAAAATAAACAAATTAGTGATGTAGTTTTTCTCATTTGCAAAATATTTTAGTTCCAATTCTGTTGAAGCTAATATTTTGTGATTTTTATAAAAATTGTTTTCTGTAAATGATATTGGGTTATTATCTATGTAGTATTTAGTTTCTGAAAAAGAATTTTGATTTTGATTGTCGTCTGCTACATAAACAACACCTCTTAAAGAAAGTTTTGGATTTAATTTCTTTATAAAACTCAATGAATTTAAAAATGCTTTATTAAAAATACTTTGTGTTTTACTGAAAAACTGAACTTCATTGTTGTTGATGTTGAATAGATTTCTTGCTTTGTATTCAAATCTATCATTGCTAAAAGTAGTTTTTTCAAGAACATTTGTATTAATCAAATCACTTGCTTTTTCTCCAAGATTATTATAATCGTTCAAATAAAATAGTTTTATTTTTTTCTTTAACAATCCTAAATTTAAACTTTCTTTCCAACGATTTTCTGAAATTATTCCACTACCAAGACTGATATTGCCAAACCAAACATTGGTTTTACCTTTTTTCAGTTTAAGATTTAATGCTACTTTATCAGAATTGTCAAGTTTTTTCAGAATAGGATTGTCCTCAAAGTTATCAATGATTTGAACAGCATCTAATACTTTGGCATCAAGGTTTTTTGATAAGAGTTTGTAGTTTTTATCAAACAAATCGTCGCCTTCGATTAAGAGTTTGTCAATAGCTTTTCCGTGCGCTTTTATTGTCCCATCCTTTGTTACTTCAATTCCAGGAAGCTTTTTTAAAATATCTTCAACTGTTTGTTCTGTTTTGTTTCCGAAACTTGCTACTTTAATTGTTGTTGTATCTTGCTCAACTTTTATCTTCTTGTTTGACTCGATAACTACTTCTTTAAGTGATTCTAATTTTTCTTCTAATGAAAAGTTTTGAGTAGAGTTTATATTTACTGAAAGTGTTCGTGTATTTTTTTTAAACCCTAAACAAGAAACTTCAAGAGTTATTTTTTCTGAATTAGGTTTTTCAAATGTTATAGAATAGTTACCATTTTCATCTGAGAAATTATAACCTAAATCATTTTCTTTATCATCAATTATAGAAACAGAAGCACTTTGGATGCTTCTGTTTTGGTTGTCTTTTATTACTCCTTTAATATTAATTTGTTGAGCAAATAAAGAAATAGGCAAAAGAAATAAAAAAGCTATTATTTTAATCATACTATTTAAATTCTATAAACATATCCTCTAATTTTGGGACTAAAAATACAATATCTGGATATTCTTTTTTCATTAAAATATTTTTTTCTTCAACTTTTTTTTCTTCATCTGACATAAATTTTTTGTATCCATCGTAATCACTAAAAGTTATAGACTTTTCTTTCTTGCTTTTTCTTATAAAATTTACATTTTCTTTGTTTTTTGTGGGATACTCTACGCTTTTGAAATACCAATATACGGATTTATTTGTATCATAAGCCTCTAAAATTAAACCAGGTAATCCTTGTAATTTCCATGGACCATATGGCACACCTATTTCGGTTGTAAACCAAGCTATATAATTTCTGCCTCTAAAACTTGTAGTTGCCTTTTTACATTTAAATTTCCCAATATCTTTTTTTTCATTTGTGATTTTCCATATAAATTTAGGAGTAACCTCTTTCATGTAAAAATATTTTCTATGTAAAAAGCCAGACCACATTGTTTTTTTATTTATATTATTCACAACTTGATCTCCTTGCGAACTAACTTTCATTCCTAAATAAAAATTTCCTCCTCCATTTTCATTTTCAACTACTTTTTCGTTATTAATTCTATCAGCTTTTTCTAAACTATCTTTAGCTGTAACATAGTATGACTGTTCTTTGTTAAATGTCATATAAGCACTATAGTCTTGACCTTTAGCATTGCCACTTCCTAAAGACTCTATAAAGCCATAAAATATAATACCTTTACTCTGCGAGTAAATTATATTACAAAATAATATTATAATTAATGTTTTTTTCATTTTTTATGGATTAAATTTTTTTTGATAAAATTAGCATCTTGGTTTACCAAGATGCTAATAAATAAATATTGACTAAATTTTTTAACCTGGGAATTGATTTGAACATATGTGATTAGCTATACTTAAAGCTTCACTATATGAACAGCCACTTGGACAATATATTTGTCCACTAGAGCCATCTCTACATTTATAGTTCCATGTTGTAGGTAAAACATTTTTTGCTTTTACCTCTTTACTATTAAATGAACTTAATGTAAAAATAAACAATACTGATAAAATAAGAATTTTTTTCATCTTGATTTATATTTTTTTGTTAAACAATCCCTGAACAGTTTTAATTCCACACAAGGCTTTACGGAATGTTAATTTAATTGATGTAATTTATTGTAAACGTATTTTTTCGCTCAATATTATTAATAGCTTTTCACAGAATTGTTGTATACATAATATCGTTAACTCTTTTATTTTAGCGCAAGAATAAATAATAAATTCTAATAATGTATAGGTAAAAACACCTGATTTTCAATTTATATTGTTTTTTAAGCGTTTTGTGTAGCTCAATGGTTTCATACAACGTTTTGCAGCTTGCAGAAGTGGCGGATTAAGGAAGCATAAACTTTCGGTTAAACACTGACTTTGCAAGTACAAAACCAACTTCAAATTAAGCCCAA
>NZ_JAYVFH010000237.1:0-29370 GCF_043773265.1 Flavobacterium sp.
TTTTCAGTTTCTATTCTATTTATTGTTAAAACACCCTTTCTTAAATTTAATTTTTCGACAGACCAAAATCCACTTTTAGCAATGAGTACATTTAAGAAAAAGTAGCCTTTGAATTTTTTCAAAACATTTTTTTTGTTTAAATCAAAAATTGTGTCTTGATAAATGTAGTTTGAAAATAAAGTGTCGTTAATTCTCTTTATTTGATAACTTTCTTTGGTTACAGAATTCAATAAACTATCATTTTTGATTATTTCATTTTTGTCGATTTCACTTATTTTTAGAGTGTCTTCAACAATCATTTTTTTAAATATCGAATATTTAGAAATTCTTAATTCAGTTTTGTTTTCTGTATTGTAATACGTTCCAATAATCTTTTTCGAAAAAGCGTTTAGTTCATTTATGTCTTTTGGTTGCGCTTCTGCAAAACTTACAATTGGTTCTTTACAAGAATTCAGAATTATTAGAAATAATAAGTTTAGAAATAGTAATTTATTTTTCATTTTTCTATTTTTCGTTTTTTTCGGAGAATATGTCGCCCAACGTTTTGCAGCTTCATGAAGTGGCGAACTTCGTAACTGCGTACTTTCGGCTAAGATAAAAATTCTTAGGAAAGAAAAATGTGAATTTTGCACATTTTTCGCCATTTCTTGAAACGGCTGTTACCGGCTGTGCTATTATCAGTTTTAATTTTTTCTATCTCCAAATTATGTTAGTTGCTCATTTAATCTACTTTTCCAATCGGGAAAGTCATCTACTAACTTCGAGCCAATATTCTTATGATTGAGTACCCTAAAAACAAGGTCATTGTCCTGATGATTATTTCTGTATGCTCGTTTATAATTTTCTCTTCCACTTGTCCGAACATTATTTACGATGCTCTCAATTCTTTTGAACTGTAGCTCTACATTCTGTTTTCCTTTTTCAATACTCCAGATATATGTAGCATTAGAATTTAGTAATTCCCAAACAAAGTGATTGTTTTCTTCACCTTCGATTAAGAATAGAAAACCGAAGTTTGGATTGAGTGTATATCGAAGTTTATAATTTTTACTTTGTTTTTTGCCAGCTAAATAAGTAAGCTGCTTTCTATTTCTTATATCTTTCTCGGTTAAAAAGAAGTTTAGGATATCATTTTCTGATTGCTTGAAAACATTACCTTCAATATCTTCTGAGTTCATTTGACTAAAAATTTCTTCTGATGTGAACAAAGATTTGTCAGGTTGACTTAGTTTCGGCTCTTTAGTTAGTGCAAATGTTCTTTGATACTTTACACTATCAATAAGTTCAGGTGTAATTTGTTTAATATGCTCTGATGTAGCTCTAGTTTCTGTAACCTCATTATCTGTTATTGTGATTGAGACAAACACTTTAAACTTTTTTACATTTAGTTTTTTAGCAAACCAAAATTTAATATTGTCAAATTCTGCTAAAATGTGTTCATTTGAAATTTTGAATTCTACTTCTTTTTCTATTTTCTTTATATACTTTTTGAAAGTCACGTAGCCAAGCATGAAATTACAATCAGAGAAATAAACTCCAAAGCTCTCGTTAATTGTTTCTATATATGGCTTTGCCTCATGTTGTTCATAACTTGTGTGAAAATCAGGATGGATTTGTTGATCACTTCTTGCTGTCGAACTGTATAAATAATCTTTTAATTCTTTTTTGTGGTAGTAAGTTAAAAGTGGTTCAAGTTTTATCCAGTTAAATTTGTCAAAGAATAATTTAGTAACTTTTTTTGTAGGTTCTTGCTGGTCAAAACCAGTTATACTTGTCAGTCTATAATCTTTTACTGAAACTTTCAAACATTCTATATCTTCTTTGTAACCAAGCAATTCTACCTTCCAAAAAATATCTTCATGTGAACGAAAAGTCAAATATTTTTTAGGAATGTTGGTTTGTTGAATTGGAATGGAAAGCCCTGGATTAAGGAAAATCCGGTCGTTACCAACTTTTATGATTATTTCCTTGTTTGCCATTCTTCTCTTATAAAAATTGTTCTATATTCTTGAATTCTATGGCTCTGCGGAAGCATTTCCGGTAACTTTGTGCTTAACGCAATTGAGTTCTAGTTAATTTTTAAAGTTGTATTTTCCTTACGAGTTCATTAATAAATCATTATACACAACAAATCTTTAACTAACACCAAATTACAAAAAAGTAAATGTTTAGTTTTTTTTAATTAAAACCTTATAATCTTCCCATTCTTTTTGAGTTAATGTTTGTGTTTTTTTGTTGTTCTTTCCTCTTAAATATTCAAGAATATATTTGGCTCTTTCTTCAGATTCTGGATGTGTAGAAATCCATGCAAAGCTGTCTGGCATATCTTCTTTTTGGGCTAATTCAAACATGAAATCGGCCATTGGTTCTGGATTGATATTGGATTTTAACAGATATTCTACGCTTTTCATATCGGCTTCTTTTTCTAAGGTTCTGTCGTAAGCAGTTGATGATAAAGTTTTAAAAACTTCTTTTACAATTTCGCCACCTTTTCCTCCAGTTGCAGCTGCAAGTAAAACTGACAATCCTATTTCTTTAGAAAGTTTTTTCATTACATGATTGTTCTCAATATGTGCTATTTCATGTCCAAGAACACCTTGCAAAGCTTCTTGTTTTTTACAATCAGTTATTAATCCGGTGTAAACAACTAAATGCTTATTGGGCAATGCAAATGCATTTATTTCGTCTTTATTAATAATATGAATTTTTAGTGAATCACGTTCAATATTGTTGGCTTTGCAAATAGGAATAATCAATTTGTCAAGTGTTTTAACAATAGAATCATTAATGATTACATCTTCTGTTTTTTGGATTTGATCCCAAATTAAGTCGCCAATTTTGTTTTCGGCAGTAGTGGTGTTTTTTTCTATTTCAAATAATCCAAGAAAATTTACTTTAGATAATCCAAACCACATTGAAAAAAACAAAACTAGTATTACTAATCCTTGAAAAAGTGTTTTATTAAGCATTTGGTTTACAGATTAGGTTAGTTAAATTTCCGAAAAACCATTGTTGCACATGTTTTCCTTTTCTTGTTTGAACTGCACTGTATATTGTAGAAATAAATTCTAAAATATTAAAGAAAATGGCTGTAAATAAGTAGGCAAAATAGTAGTTTGTAGGTTTTTCATCTCTAAATAATATTGAGATTGTCCACCAAAAACCAAAGCTATTCATGCACAACAATCCCATTTGAGAAAACAATGCTTGTGTGCAATGCCAACGCACAAAGTAAGTTCCTTTTCGGTTGGCTAAATAAAAGAAAAATGTGGCAAATAAATTAATTATAGGCAATGGTAAACCAGCAACTAGAGCAACTAAAGACATTAAATAGCTATTGGATGCTTTTTCGGCTTCGTGGTCTGATGGTTTATATGAAAAAGTAGTTTGTTGTATCATAATTGTTTATATATATTCCAAATCCAATTTAGAAGTACTAAAATAATTAGTACAATTGCTATTGGTTTTTTTCTAATTACCGTTTCGGTTTTTTTATAAAAATTAAAAAAAGTTTCTTTTTTAGTTATTATATCAAATGTTATCCAAAAAGGAACCAATAACATTAGTATTGCTACAATAATTCCGAAAGGATTCAATAAAAGTGATTCTAGCAATTTTCCTTGCAATAGCAATTGAACTGCTCGAGTTGTACCACAAGACGGACAAGCATAACCTGTTACATTCTTTATAATACATACACTTAAATGAGAACTTTCGGAATGATTTATTTTATAAAATAAATAACTATATCCTGCAATTGTTGCAATTAATAAAATAGAATATAATTTATTTATCTTCATTTATTAATAAAGTCCGTTCTGAAAAGTTTCCATGTTCTTTTCTCTTGCTGCTGCCATTATAGAAAACCAATCAATGATTGTCCAAACATATAAACCACCACAAGTTAAAAGTTTTGCAATTCCTAAACCTGTATCACCAATATAGAAACGATCTATTCCTAATTGTCCTCCAACAACTGAAAGTATTTGTGCAGTTTCGGGATTTTTAAATTGCAATGTTTGTACTATTGGCCATTTAGAATCATCTAGTTGTAAAAGTTTTTCTCGTATAGAATTTAGATGATGACTTTCAAAATACTTGTTGTTTGCAATCATAAACATATCAACTTTGCTTGCTTCCATAAAAATTTGTTTTTGGGTTAGTTATTTTTAGTTTTTCAATTTACTAAAATATAAAAATTATTGGAATACACTATCATTTGGTTCCCAAAGTTCAATTTTATTTCCTTCAGGATCTAGAATCCAACCAAATTTTCCATAGTCATAACTTTGCATTTCACCAACAATTGTAACACCTTCGGTTGCTAATTTTTTTAATAATGTTTCTAAATCATCAACTCTAAAGTTCATCATGAATTGTTTTTGACTTGGTTCAAAATAAGTTGTAGCCGCATCAAATGGTGACCATTGTGTAGAACAATCGTTTCCTAGACTGTCTTTCCACCAAAATGTTGAACCATAATCATCGGTTTTTAATCCTAAATATTTATTGTACCAAGAAACCAATTCTTTAGAGTTAGTAGATTTAAAGAAAAATCCACCAAGACCAGTAACTCGTTTTAGTGTTGGTTCTTCTATGGTTTTTGGATTGTAAAATGTTATTATTTTATCTACAATTGTTTGTGCTAATTTTTCATGACTTTCATAGGTCCAACCAGCAATATGTGGTGTTAATAAAACATTTTCTGCTTGAAGCAAATAATTAAAAGCTGTTGGTTTTTCATCATCAACAAACAAGTTTTCAAACGATAATTTTTCATATTCTAGTACATCTAATGCTGCGCCAAGAATTTTTTTAGATTTTAATGCTTCAACCAATTCATCTGTAACTACATTTTTTCCGCGTGATGTATTTAGAAACCAAAACGGTTTGGCAAATTGATTTATAAATTCTGTGTTTACCATTTTATCTGTTTGTGGTGTCCACGGAATATGCAAACTTAAAACATCTGATTGTTGTTGCAAGTCTGCTAATGAAACTTGTTTAGCATTAACATCACCAAGATTTTCTAGAATGTCATAACACAAAACTTTGACCTCAAAACCGCGAAGTTTTTTAGCAAATGATTTTCCCATGTTTCCATAACCAATTAATCCTATTGTTTTTCCGTCTAGTTCGTAACCACGATTGTCTTCGCGAAGCCATTTTCCTTGGCGAACTTTCTTGTCGGCACTATTAAGTTTGTTTAATAATGAAAGTAACATTGCCAATGTGTGTTCGCCAACAGCATTACTGTTTCCTTCTGGTGCAGCAATTAGTTGTATGTTTTTGGAAATGGCATAATCACAATCGATACTTTCTAAACCTGCACCAACACGTGCAATGAATTGTAAATTGGTGGCTTTATCGAGAAATGTTTTATCAATTTTAAACCTACTACGAATTATGATTCCGTTGTAGTTTTGAATTTTTGCTTCGATTTGTTCTTTTGTGGAAGTAAAATCTTCATCGTTAATGAAACCTGCTTGTTGAAGTTGGCTTAACAATAGTGGATGATTGCTGTCGATGTGGAGGATTTTGATGTTTTTCATTGTCGTTGCGAGATTCGAAGCAATTTCATAAATTAAAATGTAAATTTTGTTGGTTAAAGATAAACATTTTTTGAAAACTGAAACAAAAGCAAAAGACAATTGCTGTTTAACCCTGATGGAAATGACATCCTTTTTCTTTTTTTGAAGAAAAAGATATAATGTACAGCAGGAAAATGGTTTCTTGATAAGTCTGTAACGATTGGTTTCTAAAACCCAAGAATTAATTTAGCGATAGAAAAGTAGATTAATATACCGCAGATATCGTTGCTGGTTGTAATAAATGGTCCGGTTGCAAGTGCTGGATCGATGCCGAATTTATCTAGTAGAAGTGGTATAAAAGTTCCTAAAAGTGATGCAATTATTATTACCGAAATTAATGCTGTTGTTATTGTAAATATTATTTTAGTATCGGCACCAAGAAGATAATAACTGCCTAGAAATAATAATATTGCAAGTATTGCTCCGTTTAATAAGCTGAGAGAAATTTCTTTTATTAATCTGTTAAAGATTGAACCACTCAAGGTGTGATTTGCCAATCCTTGTACTATTATTGCTGATGATTGTACTCCAACATTTCCTGCCATTGCAGCAATAAGTGGTGTAAAAAAGAATAACTCTTTGTGGTCTTTCATTGCTCCTTCAAACAAACCAAGCATGTGAACTGAAATAAATCCTCCAAAAAGTGCTAAAACCAACCATGGTAATCGTGCTTTTGTGAGTTCTAGAATACTATCATCTGCTTCAACATCTTGAGAAATACCTGCTGCGAGTTGGTAATCTTTATCGGCTTCATCTTTTATTACGTCTACAATGTCATCGATTGTAATTCGTCCAACGAGTCGTCCCATTTCATCAACTACAGGAATAGCTTCGAGGTCGTATTTTTGCATGATTCTTGCAACCTCAACATTGGGTGCAGAAACTCTTACTGAATCTACTTTTTTTATATAAACATCACTTATTGGTGTTTTTGTTGATGTTGTAAGTAAATCTTTGAGTGATAATCTTCCTTTAAGTCGGTTTTCATCATCAACCACATAAATTGAATGTACTCGAGTTACGTTTTCGGCTTGAATTCGCATTTCTTTTACGCAAGTTAGCACAGACCAATTTTCGTTTACTTTTACTAATTCTTTTCCCATTAAACCACCTGCAGAATCTTCGTCGTAGCGCAATAAATCTACAATATCTTTGGCGTGTTCTACATCTTCAAGTTCAGATATTACTTCTTCTTTTTTACTTTGAGGAAGTTCGGCAATAATATCTGCAGCATCATCAGTATCAAGTTCGTCTAGTTCTTCGGCAATTTCTTTGGCAGAAAGTCCATGAAGCAGTTTTTCTCTAACGTCATCTTCTAGTTCGGTTAGAATTTCGGCTGTTTTTTCGCTATCTAATATTTTAAAAATATAAATAGCTTTATGAATTTCTATTTCGTCAAAAATTTCAGCAATATCAGCATGGTGCAAGTCATTCAATAAAACTTCTAATTGTGCGTCGTTTTTTTGATGAATAAGTTGCTCTATTTGAACTAAAAGTTCTTTGCTGATTTTAAACTGCATTGGCTTCTATTTTTAGGGTAAGTTCTATAAACTGTTCTACCGATAATTGTTCTGGTCTGAGGTCAAAGATAGTATCTTCTCTTAAATTATCTGACAAATTTAATGCTTTTAAACTATTTCTCATTGTTTTTCTGCGTTGTTGAAATGCCATTTTTACAACAGTATATAGCATTTTTTCATTGCAAGGTAAAGTGTAATTTTCTTTTCTGCGCAAACGTAAAACTCCAGATTTTACTTTTGGTGGCGGAATAAAAACGGTTTCATCTACAGTAAATAAATATTCAGCATGGTAAAATGCTTGAGCTAAAACAGAAAGAATTCCATATACTTTGCTTCCTTTTTTAGAACAAATTCTTTCGGCAACTTCTTTTTGAAACATTCCTGAAAATTCTGGAATTTGGTTGCGATATTCTAAAGCGCGAAACACGATTTGGGTTGATATATTGTATGGAAAGTTTCCAATAATGGCAAATTGTTTTCCTTCGAAAATTTCGTTGATATTGTATCTAAGAAAGTCTTTAGAGATGATTTTGTCTTTTAGTTTTGGAAAATTTTCATCAAGATAAGTTACCGATTCGGTATCGATTTCAATTACATAGGTATTGACTGGTTTTTCTAACAAATATTTGGTTAAAACTCCCATTCCTGGACCAATTTCTAAAATATCATTGTAACCTTCAAGATTTAAAGTGTCTGCAATGGCTTTGGCAATGCTTTCGTCTTTAAGAAAATGTTGTCCGAGGTGTTTTTTGGCTTTTACTTTTTCCATAGTCATTGCGAGGCACGAAGCAATCTCGTTTTTATTATTTATCCTCGCAGAAACGCAAAGGCGCAAAGGAGTTTATTGATTACTTATTTTTTAATCTAATTGGTTTGAAAAAACTCTGAAACAAATTCTAATTCGGTTCTAAAAGCGAGCATTTTATCTCCAAAAAGTCGATTTCCTTCCTCTCGCAATTTTGGTGCATCTTCATCATAATATCGTTGTAATGTTTCTTTAGAATCTGTTGTATATTGAATAGCATAGGTTATTCCGCCCAAATCTTCTTCGACAAGAACTTTTACCATTCTAGCAGATGTAAATTTTCCTGTTGCTAAAACGTCATTAATATGCTTGTTTTGCATCCAATCCATCCATTGTTGGTGAACACTTTCGTGAATGTTTATGGTTACGTTGTAAAGTATCATATTTGAAATTGAAATTGATTTTTGAAATTGATTTTTCGAAATTGATTAAATTTCTTTATCACCACGAAGTTTTCTATATTTTTTTTGTGCTTCAACAAAATATATGCTATCGACTTTATTCATGATTATCTGTTCATAAAGTGGTTTGGCTTTTTCAAAATCGTTGAGCTGATTGTAAATTTCTGCCGAAAAAAATAATGCTTCATCTAGATAAATAGATTCTTTGTGGTTTTCAATAATTTGCTGATAATTATTTAATGCTTGAGTAAAATCGGACATTTTTTCGTAAATTTTTCCTATTCTTAATAGTGTAACTGGCTCAATAGCATCACCTTTTTGCTCTTTTAGAATTTGCTGAAATGCCAGTAATGCATCTTGCTTTTTGTCTTGAAAAAGAAGAAAATCAGCTTTAGAGAATTTCTTTAATGCTGTTTGGGTTGAATCTTCTACGGTATTATCAGAAATTAATAAAAATAAATCTAAAGCATCGTTTGCAATTAATTGAGTCGATGCAGATTTTAAAACTTTAAGCTGATGTTCTGCCCATTTAAAATCGGCTTTGTAGTAGCTTGTTTTTGCAATTTTCAAACTTGCTTCTTGCCCAATTGGACTATTGTTGGCATCATTTTCTATTTGTGAGTAATAAATTAATGCTTGATTGAATTTTTCTTCAAATAATAATATGTCTGCTAGTTCCATTTTGGCTTCGGCAGTTTGATCTCGATTTATTGGCATTTCTAAAACGTTTTTTAGAATTGATTTTCCTGTTTCGGCATCTTTTAAATTAAAGGTTGCAAAATGTGCTTTGATTTTTAATAACGATAATGTAAATGGACTTACGCCAAATTCTTTTATTAATTTATCTAATTCTAAATTGATTACAGAATAATCTTTGGGTTGCGATTTATCAATTTTCATTTGCAATAAATAAGTGTGCGATTGAATTTGTAAATCTAAATCTTTTGTGTTTTCTAACACAAATCCTAAAATTTCTAGTGCTGCATCGTTGTCATTTTCCTCTATTGCAAGCTGACCAAGATTTACAATATTTGAAAAAGATTCTGGATTACGTTTGTAAATTGCTTTTTCTTGAATGAATGCTTTTCCGTATTCTTTTTGTTGCACATAAAACCAACTTAAATATTCATTCCAAAAGATGTCTTGGTTTTTTTGAATACGAATTAAAAGTGCTTTTTTTAATGATTCATTAAATGTTATATTAGTATCTTCAAACATAAATCGAGATAACTGATTTTGAATCATTATCATACTTTGAGGATTGTTGTATGATTCTGAAAGGAACTTTTCAATCATGGTATCGGTATCACCTTTTTGACCATAAAGCAAGGCAAGTTGGTAATTAAAATTGAATTTTGGGTCTAAATCTACTGCGGTTTGATAAGCCAAAATTGCATAATCTACCAATCCTTTTCTATCAAAAAGATAGGCAATATTATATACTTCTGTTGGAGTTTTTTTTATTTTATCAATGGCTAGGTCATACTGTTTTTTTGCCTCTGGTTGGTTTTTTTGTAACTGAAAATTATATCCCAATTCAACCAAAAGATTACCTTGCTTGTATTTACTATATCGCTCTTGAAGTGCTTTATCCGCTTTTTCAAATTGCAATAATTGTTGATTACATTCAATTGTTTTTTGAAAATAATTAAAATTATTGGGTTGTGATTTTAGTAAATCTTCAAAGGCAATTTGTGCTTTTTCAAATTCGCCTCTGTCAAAATAATTTTGCGCCAATTGTTCGTTTTGCGCCTCAACTACAAGCGAAAACATTAAAACAAATAAAACAAAAATTTTTTTCATAAAACATCACGTTAAAACAATATACCAAAGTAACACATTTTGTGCCAATTTAGTATATTGTATCTATAACATTAACTTTTAGTTAATAATATCAAAACCTGTGTACTTGCGAAGCACTTCGGGAATTACAATTCCTTCAGGAGTTTGATAATTTTCTAATATTCCTGCCATTACTCTTGGTAAAGCTAGTGAACTTCCGTTTAAAGTGTGTGCCAATTGGTTTTTTCCGTCTTTATCTTTAAAACGCAATTTTAGTCGATTGGCTTGAAAAGTTTCAAAATTAGAAACAGATGAAATTTCTAACCATCTATCTTGTGCTGTTGAAAAAACTTCAAAATCATAAGTTAATGCTGATGCAAAACTCATATCGCCACCACAAAGTCTTAATATTCTATATGGTAATTTCAATTCTCGCATTATATCTTTTACGTGATCTACCATTTCATCTAAAGCTGCATAAGAGTTATCTGGATGTTCAACACGTACTATTTCTACTTTATCAAATTGATGTAAACGATTTAATCCTCGAACATGTGCGCCATATGAACCTGCTTCACGACGAAAACATGGTGTGTAACCTGTGCACATTACTGGCAACTCAGTTTCAGATAAAATTACATCTCTAAAAATATTTGTAACAGGAACTTCGGCTGTTGGAATTAAATATAAATCGTCAGTAGCATCATGATACATTTGACCTTCTTTGTCTGGTAATTGACCTGTTCCATAAGCAGAAGCTTCATTTACTAAATGTGGAACTTGGTATTCTAAATAACCTGCATCGGTGTTTTTATCTAAAAAATAGGTGATTAAAGCACGTTGTAATTTGGCTCCTTTTCCTTTATAAACTGGAAATCCTGCTCCAGTAATTTTTACTCCTAATTCAAAATCAATAATGTCATATTTTTTTACCAATTCCCAATGAGGTTGTGCATCATCGTGCAAAACAGGAACTTCTCCTTCTTGAAAAACATTTAAATTTTCTTCTGGTGTTTTTCCAAAAGGAACTATATCTGAAGGAAGATTTGGTAAAAGATACATTTTATCAGTCAATTGATTGGCTAACAAATCTAATTTTTCGGCAAGATCTTTACCTTTTTCTCTTAATTGAACCGTTTTTTGTTTTACAATTTCGGCTTTGGCTTTTTCGCCATTTTTCATCATCTCACCAATATCTTTTGATAATTTATTGGATTCAGCAAGTGTATTGTCTAATTCTACTTGAGCGCTTCTTCGATTTTCATCTAATTGCACAATTTCTTGAACTATTGCTTTGGCATCTAAATTTTTTTTAGCTAAAGCTGTAATTACTTTCTCTTGATTATCTCTAATAAATGCTATTTGTAACATGATATTAATTTTATTTGGTTGCAAATTTAGGGAATTGATTTCTAATTAATGAAAATAAATACATTAACATAATCAATTATTAACAAAGTAATTAGAGCCAATTTAATAAATAATTAAGAGATAATGTTTTGGTTTTTTATTATATTCGCAAAAAATATATTGTAATGAAAAATACCTACGTATTTATACTGTTCATTTTTGCAACTTCCTTTTTTGCCCAAAACGGAAAATCTGAATTAGATAAAATTGCAGAATCTGAAATGAAATCGGCTTCTAGTTTAATGAATTTAGCCATAAATCCTAATACATTAAATTATGACATTACATATCATCAATTGGAATATACTGTTAATCCAGCCAATTATTTTATTTCTGGAAAAATAACAACAACTTTTACTGCGTTATCTAACATGAATACCATAACATTTGATATGGCTAATGAACTACAAGTAACATCGGTTAAAAAAAACAATGTAAATCTTACTTTTACTGAAAGTGGTAATAATGAATTGGTAATTACATTTTTATCAACTATTATTTCTGGTTCATCTGGAAGTGTTGAGATCACTTATTCTGGAATACCACCAGTTTCTGGATTTAGTGCATTTGCTGCAGAAACACATAGTGGAACTCCTGTTTTATGGACATTGTCTGAACCTTTTGGAGCAAGAGATTGGTGGCCATGCAAGCAAGATTTAAATGACAAAATAAATAGCATTGATGTTTATGTTACAGCACCATCACAATATACTGTTGCTTCTAACGGACTGGAAGTTATTCAAACCATAACTGGAGCAAATAAAACAACTCATTTTCATCATAATTATCCTATTCCTGCTTATTTAATTGCTATTGCTGTAACCAATTATGATGTAATAAATCAAACCGCCGGAACAGCTCCAAATGATTTTCCAATTGTAAATTATATTTATCCAGAAAATAACACGCCTGCTATTCAAACTCAATTGAATCAAACGCCATTGATAATGAATGTTTACGAAACTTTATTTGAAGCATATCCTTTTCATACTGAAAAATATGGACATGCTCAGTTTGGTTGGGGTGGAGGAATGGAACATACAACAGTTTCATTTATGAATAATTTCAGTAGAGGATTAATTGCTCACGAACTTGCTCACCAATGGTTTGGAGATAAAATTACCTGTGGTACATGGAAAGATATTTGGCTAAACGAAGGATTTGCAACATATCTAGCATCACTTGCAATTGAAAATTTAGATGGTATAACTGCGTTTGTATCTGATAAAAACAATATGATTAATAATATTACTTCTTCTCCTAGTGGAGCAGTATATTTATCTGATGCTCAAGCTACAGATGTTGGAAGAATATTTGATAGCAGATTGAGTTACAATAAAGGAGCTATGGTTCTTGAAATGTTAAGGTTTAAAATGGGTGACACACAGTTTTTTCAAGGGATGCGAAATTATTTAGCTGATATAAATTTAGCTTACAAATATGCAGTAACCACAAATTTTCAATCACACATGGAAGCCGTTTATGGTAGTAGCTTATTAGAGTTTTTTAATGATTGGGTTTATCGTCAAGGTTATCCTACTTATGCTATTTCTGCCCAAAATTGGGGTTCTGGACAAGCAAAAATTATTGTAAACCAAACACAATCACACTTCTCAGTAAGTTATTTTGAAATGCCTTTACCAATAAGATTGTTAGGAAGTGGCGGACAAACTTATGATGTAGTTGTAAACAATGTTATTAATGGAGAGGAATTTATAGTTTCTGTTCCTTTTGTTGTTACTGGATTACAATTTAATACTCAAAAACATATTATTTCTAAAAACAATACTACAACATTAGCTAATGAAAATTTTGAATTAGATAAAGCGATTGCTTTGTATCCAAATCCTGTCTTAAATGAAATTCATATACAGCTACCGTCTGACATTTCAATTAATAATATTATTATTTTTAATAGCTTAGGAAATAAAGTACTTGAAAAAAACGCATTAGATTTTTCATTAGGTTCATTATCATCTGGTGTGTATTTTATTCAAATTGAAACCTCAGAAGGAACATTTCATAAAAAAATTATAAAAAAATAAGCAACGGCAAGATAATTGATTAATAAGTAAGGCGAAAACCTTACTTTTGCTTTTTTATAAAATTACACATCAAATATTAAATGATACAATTAGCACAAATTCTCTTCATATTATCAGTATTAGTTATACTTCACGAATTCGGACATTTCATAGCAGCAAAAATTTTTAAAGTAAGAGTAGAGAAATTCTATTTATTTATGGATGCTGGATTTTCATTAATTAAGAAAAAAATTGGCGATACCGAATGGGGAATTGGATGGTTACCAATTGGTGGTTATGTAAAACTTTCTGGAATGATAGATGAAAGTATGGACACCGAACAATTAAATCAACCAGCACAACCTTGGGAATTTAGATCTAAACCAGCTTGGCAACGATTAATTATTATGTTGGGTGGAATTATAGTTAATATTTTATTGGCTTGGTTTATATATTCTGTTATGTATATGACAGTTGGTCAGAAAACAATAAGTACAGAAAAAATTCAAAAAAACGGTTTAGAATTTAGTGAAGTTGGTGAATTAGCTGGCTTTAAAACTGGTGATAAAATATTGAGTGTTGATGGTATAAAACAAAATAATTTTAACCGATTAAAAATTGACATTTTATTAGGTGATAATGTTACTGTTTTAAGAGAAGAAAAAGAAATTAGTTTTGCTTTGACAGATGAAGCTAAAAAAAATATTTTAAGCAAAGAAGGCAAGAATTTTATGTTCCCAATTATAAAAGATGTAATTGTGGATTCTGTTTTATCCAAATCTGCTGCAGAAAAAATTGGATTATTAAAAGGTGATAAAATAATCGCCATTAACAATAATAAAATTCCACATTTTTCATATTTCAGAAAAGAATTAGCAAATCATAAAAATGATTCAATAAGCTTGAATGTTCTAAGAAACAATATTGATGTTCAATTAAAAGGAACTGTAAATAAAGAAGGAAAACTTGGATTTGATTACATAAAACCAACACCAGAAGATTTAAAAAGAGATTATGTTGATGTAAATGTAATGAGTTTTGGAAACGCAATTCATTATGCAATTAAAGAAAGTTACATAATGTTTGTTTATAATATTAAACAATTTAAATTGATTTTAAAACCAAAAACAGAAGCTTATAAACAAATAAAAAGCCCAATAGGAATTGCTAGACAATTGCCAGATGAATGGGATTGGGAATATGTTTGGAACTTTACAGCATTGTTTTCAATAGGTTTAGCATTTATGAACCTACTTCCAATTCCAGGTTTAGATGGTGGACATGCACTTTTTACAATTGCCGAAATGATTACTGGAAAAACTTTAAGCGTTAAAGCAGCCGAAAGAGTTCAGACTGGTGGAATGATTATTTTGCTGACATTGATGGCTTTAACCTTTGGTAAAGATATTTATCAATGGGTTGCAGAAACTTGGTTTGTAAAATAATTTAAAAAAAGTTGGTTTTTGTTTGTAAAAAATAAAAAACACCTTATATTTGCAACCGCAATAAAGGCAAACAATCCTTCTTAGCTCAGTTGGTTAGAGCATCTGACTGTTAATCAGAGGGTCCTTGGTTCGAGCCCAAGAGAGGGAGCTTTATTATAATAAAATCCAGTTTATTTATTTAGACTGGATTTTTTATTTATTAGAATTTCTAGGTTTTTATTTTCGTATACTACTAACAAACTGTTTAATAGATATTTTATTAGCTCCATTTTCTTTTAAATTATTTATAAAAGAACTACCAATAATTGCTCCCGAACCAAATTTGCAAACAATTTCAAAAGTTTCTTTATTGTGAACTCCAAATCCAATTAAGTGTTGATTGGAAAGTTTCATGTTTAGAATTTTATTATAATATTCTGTATTAAAACTTATTGCATTAGCACTACCAGTAATACTATTTGATGAAACTAAATATATAAATCCAGACGAATATTTATCTAATTCACGAATTCTAATTTCTGATGTTTCTGGAGTGACTAACAATATGTTTGAAACATTATTTTCATCACATAAATCTTTAAAATTAGAAATATAATAATGCAATGTCATATCTGGAATTATTATTCCATCTACTCCTACTTCATTACATTTTTCAATAAATTTTTTTTCTCCAAACTGCATTACAACATTTAAATAACCCATTAAAACAATTGGCTTTTGTGTTATAGTTCGAAGTGTTTTCAATTGTTCAAACAAAACTACCAATGTCATTCCGTTTTCTATTGCTTTTGTACTACTTTCTTGAATAACTGGTCCATCTGCCAAAGGATCAGAATATGGAAATCCAATTTCGATCAAATCAACTTTGCTTTCATCTAAACTTTTTATAATAGACAATGTATCATTCAAATTTGGAAATCCTGCTGTAAAATAAATTGATAAAATGTTTGAGCTCTTAGTATCAAATAATTTGTTTATTCTATTTTTCATGTTTTATATAATTTTGTAAAGTAGCCAAATCTTTATCTCCTCTTCCAGATAAATTAACGACAACAACATCGTCTTTATTAAATTTTATTTTATGTAAATAAGCCAATGCATGTGCTGATTCTATTGCCGGAATTATTCCTTCTTTTCTTGACAAATCATAAGCCGCTTCCATTGCTTCATTATCTGTAATATTGACAACTGTGGCTTTGTTTGTATCGTGTAAATAAGAGTGAATTGGTCCAATACCAGGATAATCTAATCCCGCAGAAACAGAATGTGGCTCAACTATTTGTCCGTCATCAGTTTGTATTAAATAGGTTTTACTTCCGTGAATAATTCCTTTTTTTCCTAAAGCAATTGTGGCTGCTGTTTTACCAGAATAAACTCCTTTTCCAGCAGCTTCCACAGCAATCAGTTTGGTTTTTCCGTTATCTATAAAATGATAAAAAGCACCAATCGCATTGCTTCCTCCACCAAGACAAGCAATTATATAATTTGGATTTTCATCACCAGTTTTTTCTTTTAATTGTAATTTTATTTCTTCACTAATAACAGATTGGAATTGGGCAACCAAATCTGGATAAGGATGTGGACCAACTACTGAACCAATAACGTAATGTGTTCCTACTGGATCATTTATCCATGCTCTAATTGCTTCATTTGTTGCGTCTTTTAATGTTTTACTTCCGCTTATTGCTGGTTGAATTTTTGCTCCAAGCAAACGCATTCGTTCTACATTTGGTTTTTGTCTTTCAATATCTATTTCACCCATATAAACAGTGCAATCTAAACCTAGCAATGCACAAGCAGTTGCTGTTGCAACTCCATGCTGACCTGCACCAGTTTCTGCAATAATTCGTTTTTTATTTAATCTCTTGGCCAATAAAACTTGTCCGATTGCATTGTTAATTTTGTGCGCGCCAGTATGATTTAAATCTTCTCGTTTTAAATATATTTGAGTATTAAACTGTTCTGATAAATTTTTAGAAAAATATAATGGAGTTGGTCTTCCAACATAATCTTTCAATAATGATTTAAACTCTTTTTGAAAATCTACTGTTTGTATAATTTTGTTATAATTTTGTTGTAATTCCAACACATTTGGATATAACATTTCAGGAATAAAAGCACCGCCAAACTCTCCATAAAATCCGTTTTCATCAGGTTGTATAATCTTATTCATTATTTTTGATTTTTAATAATAATTCGGTTGTTTTTTCAATGTTTTTTATATAATTATCATCTTCTATTTGACTATTAAAATCTATTACTTCAAATTTTGGATGTTTGAATTCTAAAATTTGAACAATGTTTTGTAATCCTAAACCACCACTAATAAAAAAAGGAGTTTGCAATTTATAATTTAATAATAATTGCCAGTTAAAAGACCTTCCGCTACCGCCATAATTATCTGATTTTGTATCAAATAAAAAATATTCACATGAACTTTCGTATTCTTTCAAATTACTAAAATCTAATTTTTCGTCTATCTGAAATGCTTTTATTATTTTAATATTTGATTGTTTAATTTCTTTACAATAATCTACAGATTCTTCTCCGTGAAGCTGAACAAAATCAAAGTCAAAACTTTCATGAATTTTTAAAACTTTTTCTATAGATTCATTAACAAAAACAGCAACTTTATTTATGGTTTTTGGAACATCTTTGATCATTTCAAATGAAAAATCATTACCTACATATCTTTTTGATTTTGGATAGAAAATGAATCCCATAAAATCTGGATTTAATGCCGAAATTTTATAGATATTGTCAAGAAAAAACATGCCACAAATTTTTACTTTCATAATAATTGTTGAATTAATTCTTTACACTTTTCTGCAGGATTTTGTTCTTTCATAAAATATTCACCAATTAGAAATCCATTAAAGCCATTTTGTTTTAATAATTTGATTGTTTCTACTGATTGTATTCCGCTTTCAGCAATTTTAATACTAGATTCTGGTAATAATTTTGCTAATTTTATACTGTTTTCTATAGATACTTCAAATGAATTTAGATTTCTATTATTAATTCCAATTAAATCAAAATCAATATCTAAAACACTTAATATTTCAGTCTCGTTTTGAGTTTCCAAAAAAACTTCCATACCCAATTGATGAGCTAAATTTGTATAATTATGCATTTGTTGATGTGTTAAAATTTTTGCAATTAACAATATCACATCTGCACCCAAAGTTTTAGATTGAATAATTTGATATTCATCTATAATAAAATCTTTTCTCAATATTGGGATTTTATTGTTTTCTCTTGCTAAAAAAAAATCATCAGGTTTTGCTCCAAAAAAGGTAACATCTGTTAATACTGAAAGCGCTGCAACCTCAGCGTCAACATAACCTGTAGTAATAGAAATAACATTTGCGTCTAGATTTATATTCCCTTTGGCAGGAGATTTTCTTTTAAATTCTGATATTATTCCTCCTGTTTTAGAAAATAAAATTGATTGCTTTATTGAAATTGTTTTAGATTCAAAAAAACCACTTTTCTCTAATGATTTTATTGAGCAAATCGATTTTAAAAACGCAACTTCTTCAACTTTTTTTTGTTTTATAGATTCTAAAATATTCATTGAATTTCTTTTAAAATGTTAAACGCTTTTTTTGCTTTTAAATCAAACAAAGATTCTCTTGCCATGTCTAATGATTCTTCAATTGTAAAATGATTGTAATAAGTTTTTATTGCCAAAGCTGAATTGGCTAATACTACATTATTCTGAGATTCAGTTCCTTTTCCATCAATAATTGTTGAAAAAATTAATGCAGCTTCTTCTAATGTTTCGCCACCATATAAATTAGCATATTCAATGTTTTTAAAATTAAATTCTTTTGCTTCAACAAATTGTTCACAATCATTTGTAATAAGTTTAGTTTTATCTGTTAATGTCACTTCATCAAAACCATCTAATCCATAAATTATTGAATACTGACTATTTTCTTGTTGTAACAAATATTGATACATTCTAGCCAATTCTAAACTAAAAACACCTGACATTTGAATCTTTGGTTGTGCCGGATTTACTAATGGTCCAAGCATGTTAAAAAATGTTTTAATACCTAATTCTTTTCTAATTGGACCAACTGTTTTCATTGCAGGATGAAACAATGGCGCATGCAAAAAACAAATATTTGATTCTTTAATCTGTTGTTTCAAAATGTTTTCATCTGTTTGAAAAACTATTCCTAAAGTTTCTAAAACATTTGATGAACCCGAAATTGATGAAACACCATAATTACCATGTTTTGCAACAGGAATTCCTGCTCCAGCAACTACAAAAGAAGTTAATGTAGAAATATTGAAAGTGTTTTTTCCATCGCCACCAGTACCACAAACATCCATCGGATTGTATGCTGTTAAATCGATTTTATGACATAAATCTAATAAAGCTTCACGAAAACCCACAAGTTCTTCGAGTGTAATATTTCTCATTATAAAAACAGTCAAAAAAGATGCAATTTGACTAGAATTATAATTTCCTAAAGCAATATCCATTAGCACTTGTTTAGCTTCTTCTTTAGTAAAAGTTTTGTGTGTTAATAAAGATTCTAGAATAGTTTTCATTATTTTTTATTTATCCAATTAGTAAGTATCTTTTTTCCGTTTTCTGTTAGAATTGATTCTGGATGAAATTGCAATCCTCGTAAATCATATTCTTTATGTTTTATTGCCATTATATTTCCCAATTCATCTTTGGCCAAAACTTCTAAGCAATCTGAAACTGGTTCAGACACAACCCAAGAATGATAATGTCCAACATTAAAATTTATTGGAAGATTTTCAAATAAATAATCATCTTTCAAAATTTCAAGTCTAGAAGCAATTCCATGTAATGGTTCTTTCAAATTAATTAATTTTGAACCAAAATTTTCTGCTAAAGCTTGATGACCTAAACAAATTCCGAGAATGCTTTTTGTAGATGCAAATTGTTTAATAAAATCTGGAAGTTTTCCAGCAGCTTTAGGAATTCCAGGTCCAGGAGAAAGTACAATTTTGTCATATTGATTGATACCTTCAAAATCTACTAAATCATTTTTTATTACATCAATTTTTGTCACGCCAATTTCATACAACAAATGAGCAATGTTGTAAACAAAGGAATCATAATTATCTATAATTAATATTTTCATAATTTAAATGTTTTGAGCCAATTGAATTGCATTTCTAAGAGCAGAAAGCTTAGTTTGAACTTCTGTCGATTCGCTATTAATGTCAGATTTTATAACAATTCCGCAACCAGCTTGATACATTAATTGGTTATTTCTACTTAAAAATGAGCGAATAAAAATTGCATGATTAAAAGTGCCATTCAATCCAATAATTCCAACAGTTCCTCCATAAAAACCTCGAGATTCTGGTTCATATTTATCTATTAATTGCATAGCTTTATGTTTTGGAGCACCAGATAAAGTTCCTGCTGGATAAGTATTTCCTAAAATTTCTATAGAATTGTAATTTGGTTCTAATTGTGCACTGACTTTAGAAACCATGTGAATTACGTGTGAATAATATTCTATTTTCTTAAAACTCTCTACTACAACTTTTTTGCTCGATTTGCTCAAATCATTTCTTGCCAAATCAACCAACATAATGTGTTCTGCATTTTCTTTTGGATCTTGCAAAAGCAATTTAGCCAATGCCAAATCTTCTGCTTCATTGCCTGTTCTTTTAAATGTTCCAGCAATTGGGTTTATTACTGCTTTTTCATTTTTAATGGTTAGTTGTGCTTCTGGCGAAGAACCAAAAATTTTGAAATTTCCATAGTCAAAATAAAACAAATATGGCGATGGATTTATTGATCTCAAAGCTCGATAAACATTAAATTCATCACCATTAAATGACTGTTTATATTTTCTAGAAAGCACAATTTGAAACACATCTCCAGAAAAACAATGGTCTTGACCTTTCTTTATTGTTTTCAAAAAATCTTCATCAGTAAAGTTGGATGTTTCTTCACTTACTAAAGAAAACTTATATTTAGAAACCGAACGATTGTTTACAATATCTTGAATAATATCTAGTTGTGAAACTTCATTTTCTTGCAATTGTTCAATATAAAAAAGTTCATTATTGAAGTGATTGAATACAATCATATATTTAAAAAGATGGTATTGAATTAATGGTAAATCAAATGTTTTGTTATTGAAAGAAATATTTTCAAACAATGGAATTGCGTCATAACTTGTATAGCCAAAAAGTCCAATTGTTTCAAATCCTAAATTCAATTCTGTTGCAGAAAACATCTTTACAAAGGCATTTAACTTATCACAAACAATAATGGAATTTGTTGCTTGAATATTTGTAGATTTATCAGGAAAAGAAGTTGTAGTTTGTTCGTTATCAACTATAAAAGAGGCAATAGAATCAAAACAAATATAAGAATAACTGTTTTCTTTACTTTTATAATCAGAGCTTTCCAATAGAAAACTGTTAGAATATTTATCTCTAATTTTCAAATACAAACCAACTGGTGTATGTGTATCGCTAAGTGTTTTTACAACTTGAGTTTTAAAATTATATAACATATAAAAAAGATTTATTTGAATTTTGGGTACAAAAAAGCCCACTTGGATTAAGTGGGCTTTATTTATTTATAAAAATATAAAATAATAGATGTTACCAACAGAATCCTATTTGGGATTTTGATTGCCACCACCATTTCATATTTTGTGTATTGTTCATCATAAGTTTTACAAAATTATTGATTTATTTTATTATTCTGAATAAATTTTAAAAATTTAACATTTATGCATTAAAATAGATGATGAAGATTTTCATTTAAAACACTATTTTTGTTATACTAAAATTTCAATTTAATCATAAAATGAAAAAAATTATTCTCATAATGACATTAACTTCATCATTGATTTCATTAGCTCAAAATTCTATAAAATATCCACAGACTAAAAAAGGAGATGTTGTTGATGTTTATTTTAACACAAAAGTTGCCGATCCATATCGTTGGCTTGAAGATGATAAATCTGCTGAAACTGGTGCATGGGTGAAAGCTCAAAATCAAGTTACTTATGATTATCTTGGCAAAATTCCTTTTCGTGACCAATTAAAATCAAGATTAGAAAAACTTTGGAATTACGAAAAAATTAGTGCACCATTCAAAGAAGGTAACTTTACCTATTTCTATAAAAATAATGGTTTGCAAAATCAATCGGTCCTTTATAGAAAAGATACTAAAGATAAAGAAACTGTTTTTTTAGATCCAAATACTTTTTCTAAAGATGGAACTTCATCACTTGGCGGAGTTGATTTTTCTAAAGATGGTTCACGAGTTGCTTATTCTATTTCTGAAGGTGGAAGCGATTGGCGAACTGTAGTTGTTATGGATGCCAACACCAAAGAAATATTAGAAAAAAATCTAACAAATATTAAATTTAGCGGAGTTTCTTGGTCAAGAAATGAAGGTTTTTATTATTCTAGTTATGACAAGCCAACTGGAAGCGAATTATCGGCTAAAACCGACCAGCACAAGCTATTTTATCACAAACTTGGAACCAATCAAAAAGATGATAAAGTAATCTTTGGATTGGAAGAAAAACGAAGATATGTTGGAGGTTATGTTACCGAAGATGAAAATTATTTAGTAATAACAGCAGCCAATTCTACTTATGGAAATGAACTGTATATTAAAGATTTAAAACAACCAAATAGTAAAATTATAACAATTGTAAACAACTTTGATAGTTCTAACAATATAATCGAAAACGAAACTTCTAACCTGTTTATTGAAACCGATTTAAATGCTCCAAACAGTAAAATTATTATTGTAGATGCAAACAATCCAGAGCCAGGAAATTGGAAAGATTTTATTGCAGAAACCGAAAATGTACTATCACCTTCAACTGGTGGCGGTTATTTTTTTTTGCTCATTATATGAAAGATGCCGTTTCGGTTGTAAAACAATATGATTATTCTGGCAAAATGGTTCGTGAAATTCAACTTCCAGGAATTGGAACCGCTGGTGGATTTGGCGGAAAGAAAAAAGAAAAAACTATATATTATTCTTTTACAAATTATACAACTCCAGGTTCAACCTATTCTATTGATGTAGATTCTGGAAATTCTAAATTGTATCAAACACCAAAAATTGATTTTATTTCTAGTAATTATGAGTCTGAACAAGTGTTTTATACTTCCAAAGATGGCACTAAAATTCCGATGATAATTACTTATAAAAAAGGATTAAAATTAAACGGAAATAATCCAACAATTCTATATGCTTATGGCGGATTTAACGTTAGTATAACTCCAAGTTTTAGTATTTCTAATGCTGTTTGGATGGAAAATGGTGGTGTTTATGCAGTGCCAAATATTCGTGGTGGTGGCGAATATGGAAAGAAATGGCATGATGCAGGAACTAAAATGCAAAAACAAAACGTTTTTGACGATTTCATTGCAGCAGGAGAATATCTAATTGAAAAAAAATACACGTCTTCAAATTTTCTTGCCATTCGTGGTGGTTCAAACGGAGGTTTACTAGTTGGAGCAACCATGACGCAACGACCAGATTTAATGAAAGTTGCCTTGCCAGCGGTTGGAGTTATGGACATGTTGCGCTATCATAAATTTACAGCTGGTGCAGGTTGGTCTTATGATTACGGAACATCCGAAGACAATAAAGAACTGTTTGAATATATAAAAGGATATTCACCAGTTCACACAATAAATCCTGGAGTAAATTATCCTGCAACTTTAATAACTACTGGCGATCATGATGATAGAGTTGTACCAGCACATAGTTTTAAATTTGCAGCCGAACTTCAAGACAAGCAAACTGGTAACAACCCAACGCTTATTAGAATTGACATCAATGCTGGACATGGCGCAGGAAAATCTGTTGCAGCAACCATTCAAGAAAGTGTTGATGTAATGGCGTTTACATTATTTAATATGGGTTTTATTGAATTGCATAAAAAA
Organism: Flavobacterium sp.; assembly: GCF_043773265.1. GTDB lineage: Bacteria > Bacteroidota > Bacteroidia > Flavobacteriales > Flavobacteriaceae > Flavobacterium. Next base: position 23,913 of record NZ_JAYVFH010000237.1, read on the forward strand.
TAATATAATCTTATAAATATATCAAAAAGCTCAACAGTGATGTTGAGCTTTTTTTACGTCAGTTCGAGTGATTTTTAAAGCTAAAAAAATCTAGAAAACCTGCAAAAAAGTTCTGCTTTAAAAGTTGTATCGAGAACCTTTGTTGCAAAACAGTTCTCGATACAATTTCGCAAAAAAAGCGAAATCACTCGAAGTGACGTTTGTAGAAATTTTAAAATTTTAAAATAAATGCCAATCTTCACCGTCAGTTCGAGTGGTTTTTAAAGCTAAAAAAATCTAGAAAACCTGCAAAAAAGTTCTGCTTTAAAAATTGTATCGAGAACCTTTGTTGCAAAACAGTTCTCGATACAATTTCGCAAAAAAAGCGAAATCACTCGAAGTGACGTCGGTAAAAATTATTGAAAACTAAGACTCGTCTTTAGTATTTTTTACCAAGCTTATTCCAGAAACAAAAAACACAATTCCCAGAACACCATAAATAATAAGCAATTTCATGTCGCTGTTTTCGCCAGAAGTTTTTGCAAAAACTGATGCTGTATAAATTAATCCTGCAATACCCAATAAAGTTAGGATAAAGCCAAAAATTCGTTTTAAATTCATAATTGTTTGGTTTTTTAGTTAATAAAAATTGTTTTGAATTGCACAAAACAATACGACAAAGGTATTTGAGTACACCTTTGTTCGTGTTATACAATTAATGAAATATGTTGCAGAATTTAATAAAAAAAAGCAACTCAAATAAACTGCTTAAATAAAAACTATTTTTATTATGGTTTTGGCAAAGGAGCACCTACTGCAACAGAGCAAACATGACCTTCTTGACCGTGTGGCGGATTCATTCCTGGAGCAGTTGCAGCAGCCGGAACTTGCATTGGTGTTGGTGTTGATTGAGTCGTGGTTACTGTAGCACCATTACTTGAAACTATTCCTGGAGTTGAACTTGAGGATATGGTAGTTGGTTTGGATGTTTGACTAGCAACTGGAGTTTTTCCAGCAGGAGAATTTAAAGGCGCGCCAACAGCAATATCACAACGATGACCAGCTTGACCATGTGCAGGATTCATTCCTTTGGCAACTTTTACAGGTGCAACTTGCTGAACTGTAGTTGAAGTTTGTGGCATTGTAGTTCCAGGATTTTGATTCATTATAGTATTTGGGTTTGCACCTGTTGCATCTGGTTTCATTGGCTGAATCATGGCATCACTTGCAACAACAGCACTATCTGTAGCAACCAATGCTGTATCTGTAACTGTAGTTTCACTTTCTTCTGTAACTTCTTGAGCTTCTTTTTTACAAGAACTCAACGTAAACATACTTATAACCAATAGTGCAATTATCTTTTTCATAATAACTTTTTTAGAATATCAAATATAGTTTTTTTTATGATTGGATTTTAATTTGGGTTTGTTAAAATGAGATTATTTTATATAAAAAAATTTAACCAATCGACATTTTTGCAGATTCTTTCCAAAGATAATTTGGCATTGGTTCGTTTAATTCCCATTTAATATTCATTGGTTTTGAACCTTCTGTTTCTTTAAATTTACCTTCTCCAATAAAAACATAACCCAGAGTATTTTTATTCTCGTCATTTGCTTTTTCTCTTACAAAAAGTAATATTTTTTTATTATTTTCATGATGTTTTATATATGAAACTCCTTTAGTTGTCTCTGGACCATATGCATTGTGTGATTGCCAATGAAATAAAGTTTCGCTAATTGCATAATCATCATACATAGTTGTTGGAGAAAAATTTTCCTCAGATTTAATTAAATTTATAAAAAGAATTTCTGTTTTTAAGTATTTATTTTCTGCTGCACCTTCTCTATTTGATGATTTCTTTTCAAAAGTACTCAATCTAAAAGCTGTTAAAATTTGATCTCTTGTGTAACGAGCATGTAATTTTAAAGGTTGATCATATGGCAAATCAATATCAACCTCTTTAAAACCAATTTTATCAATTAATATTTCTATAACTTCAATAATTTCATTTACAAGGATTTTATTTTTTCCAATTTGAATTATACTTTTTTCTAAAGAATCAAAACCTCCGGGATTTTGCCAAACATCATAATGCAACATCAGTAACATTGTTTTTTCATTCTCATTATATTCATTGATTCTAATTTTGAAATCTTGTTTTGCAATTTTTAAAATAAAATTGAAATAACTTGTAGAATTGGTAGACAACCATTTATTGCAAATAGCCGAATATATTTGCTTTTCATTAATATTTTCAAAATCATTAATTACTCCAGCTCTTTGACATAATCTTGACCAATTATCTTTCTTATAAATGGTTTCAATTGTAATATGATTTAGTTCTATAAAATTATTTAAAGTTAGCGGTAAAGTGGTTTGATGCTGAAAATTTATAATCTTTGTTATCAATTGATTTACATTTAATGCTGTAGCTTTTTTTATGTTTTCAAGAATATTTTCTTTTGTCTTTTTCTCTAAAACAATTGAACAACCTAAAGGTAAATGTGGAAAATCATCTTCAATTTCTTTTTGAACTGAAGTTGTTGTCTTTCCAATCAATGCTCTAAACTTGCTCTCAAAATCATATTCTGGTCTTGAATTACCAACAAAATCTAGAACTGTCAAACAATCTTTACCCTCTGCCAAACGCAATCCACGTCCTAATTGTTGGAGAAATACTGTTAAACTTTCAGTTGGTCTTAAAAACAAAACAGTATCAATTTCTGGAATATCAACACCTTCATTAAAAATATCTACTACAAATAAATAATTGAATTCTTTTTTTCTAAATTGTTCTCTAATTTTATCACGTTCACTAGTGTTTTTTGCTGTTAAACATTCGGCTTTTAATCCTGCTAAATTGAATTTTTCAGCCATAAATGATGCGTGTTCAATTGTTACACAAAATCCAATTGCGCGAAGTTCATTAATATCATTTGTGTACTTATTAAGATTAGAAATTATCTCGCCTACACGAACGTCATTTTTAGTATATAAACTTGTCAATTCACTTGCTACATACTTTCCTTTTTCCCATTTCACATTGGTTAAATCTATACTATCTGTAATTCCAAAATATTGAAAAGGACTTAATAATTTTTTATTTAATGCTTCTGGAAGTCTAATTTCGGCAGCTATACGGTTACAAAAATCTTCAAGAATATTTTCATTGTCCATTCTTTCAGGAGTTGCTGTTAATCCTAATAGAACTTTTGGTTTGAAATAGTTTATTATTGGTCTGTAAGTTGCTGCTGAAATATGATGAACTTCGTCAATAATTATAAAATCATAGTAATCAGGAGAAAGTTTAATTTCCTTAAGTCTATTATTTAAGGTTTGAACCGAAGCAAAAACATATTCATTAGATGTTGGCTCTAAACCATCAACCCATAAATCTCCAAAATTATTATCTTTTAAAACTCCTCGAAATGTTGCTTGTGCCTGTTGTAAAATTTCTTTTCTATGAGCAACAAAAAGTAATCTTGATGATTTATTGTTGCTTCTAAAATTTTTATAATCAAATGCAGATATAACTGTTTTTCCAGTACCAGTTGCAGCAACTAAAAGATTTTTATATCTATTATGAACTGATCTTTCAACTTCTAATTTTTCAAGTATTTCATTTTGATAATGAAAAGGTTTTATATCAAAATAAGATGTCGTAAAAGTGTATTCCTTTGAAAATTTTCCTTGTTTTAAAGCTTCAACTAATTTTACAGAATGAATATTTTGGTCATACAATTCAAACTCTGAATTTTGCCAGTAAGCCTCGAATGTTTTTTTAAATTTATCAATAATATGACCAACTTCTTTAGTTGTTATTTTTAAATTCCATTCTAATCCATCTGTTAATGCTGAGCGAGAAAAATTGGAAGAACCAATATAACCTGTATGAAATCCAGTATTTCTTTGAAATAAATAAGCTTTTGCATGTAATCTTTCATTTCCTGTATTGTAAGAAACTTTTACTTCTGTATTTTCTAAAGACGCTAAAAATTCAACTGCTTTTGCATCGGTTGCTCCAATATAAGTAGTTGTAATTACTCTAAGTTTTCCACCTCTTTCTGTAAATTCTCTCAATTCACGCTCAAGAATTCTGATTCCTTTCCATTTAATAAATGAAACTAATAAGTCTATTTTATCTGATGATAATATTTCCTTTCTTAATTCACTTTCTAATGTTGTTCCTGAATTTCCTCCTGTAAAAAGTTCACTATGAATTAACCTTGTATAAGGTGTAATTTCTTTTAAATGTAAATCTAAATCAATGAAATGAGCATCAATTTTTGTGAAAACTGCTTTTAAAATTTTTCCTTCTGTTTCGATTAAATCATCCTCAAATTCTTCTTTTTTTAATTCTTCCTTTAAAAACAAAATGATTTTATTTGCTATTTCAATTTGTGTTTCAAGAATATCTTCACCTTTAATTAAATTAAAAGCTTGTCGAATTGTTTTTCCAATATGTTGAGATAATAGTTGTGCCGCTTCAGCTTTGTCTATATATGTTTTTTTAACATGAAACGTATCTTTATCTAATTCATTTATTTTATAATTGATTAGTTTAGTTACTAATTCTTCATACAATCCTTGGTTCATAATTCAAGTTTTAAAAATTCTTTAACAATTGGCAAATCTGCTTCTGCCCAATCTAAATTCAATAAGTTAGCTTTGTCAAGCAACTTATAATCCTTATGTTCTAACAATAAAATTTCACCAGAAATATAATTTGCTATAAATGGAACAAGATTAATTTTAAAAGTTCCATAATCAAAAATACTGTTGGAAAGTTTTTTTAAAACTTCAATTTCAATATTCAATTCTTCTTTAATTTCCCTTTTTATACAATCAATTTCGTTTTCGTTTTGTTCTAATTTTCCGCCTGGAAATTCCCATTTTAATGGTAATTTCATATTTTTACTTCGTTGAGCCACTAAAATTTTATTATCTACCAATATAATAGCACAAACTACTTTAATCATAAAAAACATATTTTTTTATAAATTCAACAACTATTTAGAAAAACTACTTTCATCCAATCTCAAACCTAACAGGTTTTCAAAACCTGTTAGGTTTAAATTATAGACTATTTATTAGCATCCCTAACCAATCTCTTCAAAATTGCCCATTGTTTTAAAGCATCTCTCGCTTCTACTGCTGGATAACCTAACATTACTTTTCCTGCAGGAATATCGCCTGTTACTCCGGAACCTGCGCCAACAATTGCGCCATCACCAATTGTTGTATGGTCTTTTATTGAAGCACTGCCACCAATAATTACTCCGTTTCCTAAGGTTACAGAGCCAGCTAATCCTGAATTTCCTGCCATAATACAGAATTTTCCAAGCTTAGAATTGTGTCCGATTTGAACTAAATTGTCAATTTTACAACCATCACCTAAGACAGTCGAACTAAATTTTCCTCGGTCAACACAAGAATTGGCACCAATTTCAACATTGTTGCCAATGATAACATTTCC
>NZ_JAYVFH010000238.1:0-14163 GCF_043773265.1 Flavobacterium sp.
TTTAAGAAAAAGAAAACACAAACACCACAAATCCCTTATTTTTAAGGATTTTTTTGTTTTTATAAAATATAAACGACTGTTAAACAATATTTTACACAAACCATCGAAATGGCCACTATTCTTACACATTGTTAAAAACTAAAGCCGATTGTGAATAAGTTTGACTTTCTTTTTTGAATACAAATGACAATCTTTGTAGAGGTTGAAATAAGTTAAAAACTCTTAAAAATCTTCACATTATGTCTACTATAGAACCAATCCTTCAAGAAAATAAAAATCGTTTTGTGATTTTTCCAATAAAACATCACGATATATGGGAATGGTACAAGAAAATGGAAGCTAGTTTTTGGACAGCCGAAGAAATCGATTTACACCAAGATCTTACCGATTGGAATAACAAGTTGAACAACGAAGAAAAATACTTTATAAAACATATTTTAGCTTTTTTTGCTGCTTCTGACGGAATTGTAAACGAAAATCTTGCCGAGAATTTTGTAAACGAAGTACAATATGCTGAAGCAAAATTCTTTTATGGTTTTCAAATCATGATGGAAAACATTCATAGCGAAACCTATTCATTATTAATTGATACTTATGTAAAAGACGAAGCCGAAAAAGCAGAATTATTTAATGCTTTAGAAGTTTTTCCAGCAATAAAGAAAAAAGCAGATTGGGCATTAAAATGGATAGAATCTGATTCATTCGCAGAAAGACTAATTGCTTTTGCAGCTGTTGAAGGAATTTTCTTTTCGGGTGCATTTTGTGCTATTTTTTGGTTAAAAAAACGTGGTTTGATGCCTGGATTAACATTTTCTAACGAATTAATTTCGAGAGACGAAGGTGTTCACTGTGATTTTGCAGTGCATTTACACAACCATCACTTAATAAATAAAGTACCAAAAACTAGAATTAGAGAGATCATTGTTGACGCCTTAACTATTGAAAGAGAATTTGTTACAGAATCATTACCAGTTTCTTTAATAGGAATGAATTCTGTTTTAATGACACAATATTTAGAGTTTGTTGCCGACAGATTATTGGTTGAACTTGGTTGCGATAGAGAATACAATTCATCCAATCCGTTTGATTTTATGGATATGATATCGCTTCAAGGGAAAACCAATTTCTTTGAAAAACGAGTTGCCGAATACCAGAAAGCCGGAGTAATGAATACCGACTCTGAATCTAGTAAGATTAGTTTCGACGCCGATTTTTAATTATAAGTCACAAAAAAATTAACCACAAAGACGCTAAGGCACAAAGAAAAATTAAAGATTTATAAAGTTTTTAATTATATTCTCATTACATAAAAAAATCTTTGCGACTTAGCGCCTTCGTGGCAAAAAAGTGGCGAAAGTAAAACAACCGATTACAAATAACCAGAAATAGAAAAGGGATTTTCTGTTTCACAAAAAACAAAACTTATGTACGTAGTAAAAAGAGATGGTCACAAAGAACCAGTAATGTTTGACAAAATCACAGATAGAATTAAAAAACTATGCTATGGTTTAAACGATTTGGTTGATGCAGTTAAAGTAACCATGAGAGTCATTGAAGGATTATATGACGGTGTAACTACATCAGAATTAGATAATTTAGCCGCAGAAACAGCAGCTTCTATGACAATTGCACATCCAGATTATGCTCAACTAGCTGCAAGAATTGCAATTTCTAACTTACATAAAAACACCAACAAATCTTTCTCGGAAACAGCGAAAGAAATGTATCATTATATCAACCCAAGAAATGGTCAAAAAGCACCACTTCTTTCAGAAGAAGTTTATAACGTAATTCAAGAAAACGCCGAGTTTTTAAACTCTCATATTATATACAACCGTGATTTTAACTATGATTATTTTGGATTTAAAACCCTAGAACGTTCTTATTTGTTAAAAGTAAACGGAAAAATTGTAGAAAGACCTCAACACATGCTGATGAGAGTTTCTGTTGGAATTCACATGAACGATTTAGAATCTGTAATAGAAACATACAACCTAATGTCGAAGAAATTCTTTACTCATGCAACACCAACATTATTCAATGCAGGAACTCCAAAACCTCAAATGTCATCTTGTTTTTTATTGACAATGAAAGATGATAGTATTGATGGGATTTATGATACACTAAAACAAACTGCCAAAATATCGCAATCTGCTGGCGGAATTGGACTTTCTATTCACAATGTTCGTGCAACAGGAAGTTATATTCGTGGTACTAATGGAACATCGAATGGAATTGTTCCAATGCTTAGAGTATTCAACGATACTGCAAGATATGTAGATCAAGGTGGCGGAAAACGAAAAGGTAGTTTTGCAATATATTTAGAAACTTGGCATGCCGATATTTTTGAATTTTTAGATTTAAAAAAGAATACCGGAAAAGAAGAAATGCGTGCAAGAGATTTATTTTTTGCCATGTGGACATCCGATTTATTCATGAAACGAGTTGAAGCAGACACAACCTGGACATTAATGTGTCCAAACGAATGTGCTGGATTGTGTGATGTTTATGGAGACGAATTTGAAGCGCTGTATACTTCATATGAAACAGCAGGAAAAGGTAGAAAAACTGTAAAAGCACGTGAACTTTGGGAAAAAATTCTAGAATCTCAAATAGAAACAGGAACACCATATATGTTGTATAAAGATGCAGCTAATAGAAAATCTAACCAAAAGAATCTAGGAACAATTCGTTCTTCAAATCTTTGTACCGAAATAATGGAATACACATCTGAAGATGAAATTGCAGTTTGTAATTTAGCTTCTATTTCGTTACCAATGTTTGTTGAAAAAGGAAAATTCAATCACGAATTACTATTTAATGTAACAAAACGTGTTACAAGAAACTTAAATAAAGTAATAGACAGAAATTATTATCCAGTTATTGAAGCCGAAAATTCTAACATGCGTCATCGTCCAGTAGGATTAGGAGTTCAAGGTTTGGCAGATGCGTTTATTATGATGCGAATGCCGTTTACAAGCGACGAAGCAAAGCAAATGAACCAAGAAATTTTCGAAACTTTATACTTTGCAGCCGTTACAGCATCAATGGAAATGGCTAAAGAAGAAGGTCCATATTCTAGTTTCGAAGGTTCTCCAATTTCTAAAGGAGAATTTCAACACAATCTTTGGAATATTAAAGACGAAGAACTTTCGGGAAGATGGGATTGGGCAAATCTAAGAAAAGAAGTTATGACCAATGGAGTTAGAAATTCATTATTAGTTGCGCCAATGCCAACAGCTTCTACCTCACAAATTTTAGGAAATAACGAAGCATTTGAACCTTATACTTCTAATATTTATACACGCAGAGTGTTATCTGGCGAATTTATCGTAGTAAACAAACATTTACTTAATGATTTGGTCGAAAGAGGATTGTGGAACGAAACCTTGAAACAAGAATTAATGCGCAACAATGGTTCAGTTCAAGCTTTAGATATTCCACAAGATTTAAAAGAATTGTACAAAACCGTTTGGGAAATGTCAATGAAAGATATTATTGATATGTCACGTCATAGAGGATATTTTATTGATCAATCGCAGTCATTAAACTTATTCATGCAAGATGCAAACTATGCAAAATTAACATCAATGCATTTTTATGCCTGGAAAAGTGGCTTGAAAACTGGAATGTATTATTTAAGAACAAAAGCTGCTGTTGATGCTATTAAATTTACATTAAACAACGACAAAAAACCAGAAGCCGTTGTAGAAGAAGCCGTTGGCGTTGAAGTTGAAGCGCCAAACGAAACTGGCGAAATGACCGCAGAAGATTTTAAAGCAATGGTTGAAAAAGCTAGAAATGCTGGTCCAGATGATTGTGAAATGTGTGGATCGTAAGTAGTAATTTGTCATTTCGACGAAGGAGAAATCTCATAATCAAATCATAATGTTGGAGTCAACAAAATGATAATAAATTTTTAACAGCTGTCAATTGTGATGGCTGTTTTTTTTTAGACGTTATTCCCGCATTTCATTACAAGATTATTTGCAAAACACTTTTCATTACAAACGAAGTTCACCGAACACAAATGAAGATATCATCCAGTGAGGTAATCAGGACTAAAAATCAAAATATAAATTGCAATTCGTATCTTTGAAACAAATTAAATCAAAAGTAGAGATACTGAAACAAGTTCAGCATGAAAGAAAAAGGAGTTTACACAGGAATTATAGAAAAAGATAAAGACGGAAATTATTTTTGTGGCGAGTATTTATTGGATTATCAATACACCGAAAAAAGTTTTAAACTTGGAGATGAAATTAATCTTAAAACTGTAATTGCCAATCCTAGCGATAAAAGCTACAATCAATATCCAAAAAAATCTAGAAATTTTTTCTTGGCAAATGATAAAAAATAGAAAATGATTTTAATAAAAAGAGTAACATCTGATACTTTAGATTTTGAAAAATTAGTAATTCAACTCGATGCTTATTTAAAAATTCTTGATGGTGATGATCATGCTTTTTATGCGCAATTCAACAAAACTAATTTATTAAAAAATGCTTTAATTTGTTATGAAAACAATACAGCAGTTGGAATTGGTGCTTACAAAGAATATGACTCTGAAACTGTTGAAATTAAAAGAATGTTTACTTTGCCAGAATACCGTGGAAAAGGAATTGCCAAAGCAATTTTATCTGAATTAGAAAATTGGGCAAGAGAAGAAAATTATACAATCGCAATTCTTGAAACTGGCTGTTTGCAAAAAGATGCTATTTCATTATATCAAAAACTTGGTTATAAAATCTTTGATAACTATGGCCAATATAGTGGAGTTAAAACCAGCATTTGCATGAAGAAATCGCTATTAAAAAACATCTAAAAATTAATATTTAAAATCTAATATTTCACATTCCATGATGAACTGGGAACAACTTTTATCTTTAAAACGTCAAGGCGACACTAGCAAACGTTTAAGAATAGAACAAGACGATACACGATTGGGTTTTGAAGTAGATTATGACCGAATAATATTTTCAGCTGCCTTTAGAAGTTTGCAAGACAAAACGCAAGTCATACCAATGTCTAAAACCGATTTTGTACACACTCGGCTTACACACAGCTTAGAAGTTTCGGTTGTTGGTCGCTCAATTGGAAGATTAGTTGGTAAAAAAATTATCGAAAAATATCCGCATTTAAAAGAAATTCATGGATTTCAAGCTAACGATTTTGGCGCCATTGTTGCTGCAGCTTCCTTAGCTCACGACATTGGAAATCCACCATTTGGTCATTCTGGCGAAAAAGCTATTGGCGAATATTTCTCGATAGGAAAAGGACAAAAATACAAAGACCAACTAACCAATAAAGAATGGCAAGACTTAATAGATTTTGAAGGAAACGCCAACGGATTTTCAGTTTTAACAAGTTCACGACCAGGAATTGAAGGAAGCATACGATTAACCTATGCAGTTCTTGGTTCATTTATGAAATATCCAAAAGAAAGTTTACCCAAAAAACCAACCCAAAATATTGCCGATAAAAAATATGGTTTCTTTCAATCAGACAAAGAATTTTTTAAAGAAGTAGCATCAGAACTGGGTTTAATTCCTAATAAATCTGGCAATGATATTGGTTATGAACGCCATCCATTATGTTATTTAGTCGAAGCCGCAGATGATATTTGTTATACAATAATCGATTTTGAAGACGGTATAAATCTAGGTTTAGTTTCTGAAGATTTTGCATTAGAATATCTAATAAAATTGGTAAAAGATTCTATTGATACCTCCAAATATAATTCCTTAACAACCAAAGAAGATAGAATAAGTTATTTGAGAGCATTAGCCATTGGAAACCTAATTAATGATGCAGTAAAAGTATTTGTCGAAAACGAAGAAACAATTCTAAAAGGCGAATTTCCTTATGCATTGACAGATAAAAGCAAATACAAAGCTCAAATGAACGACATCATCCAAATAAGTATAAAAAACGTATATCAAAGTAAGGAAGTAATTCACAAAGAAATTATGGGTTACAAAGTAATAAACACATTATTAGACTGTTTTTGTGATGCTTATAATAAAAAAGTAAGTGGAACAGCGTCTAATTATGATGAATTATTATTAAAATTATTGCCAGAACGTTATCATTATCAAAAAGAAAATTTATATGAGAGATTATTACATATTTGTCATTATATTTCAATGTTAACAGATGGCAAAGCATTAGAATTATTCAAAACTATTCAAGCCAATAAAAGTTAAAAAAAGAAATATTCATTAATAAATTTTGTTTGCATCCATAAAATGCTAATTTTGTTCAAATTATACTAAAAATCAACCACCTTTTGTCATGAAAAAAAAGTTACTTTTACCATTATTCTCTTTAATTCTAATTTGTTTTAGTTGTTCTAAATCTAAAACTGATATTAAAACAGATACAAAAACCAATAAATCTATTGTTGTAAATACCGCAACAAACAATGAAAATTCTGATATAATTGAACCTTCAACTTCAGAAAAAACAATCAGTACAAATTCTTCTATCGTAGAAAACAAAAAAGAACCTGTTCTAACGGAAACAGATATTTTAAGACAAAAACATACTTCTTTTTTAGATAACAGTCCTTATAAAAAAGTAATGAGTTTGTCTAAAGGTGAAAGAAAAGCAATGGGAATTCCTCCAAATAAATATTACGAAAGTGAGTGGGAATTAACAATGAACCCAGAAACAGGAAAACCAGATACTCAAAATTTAATTTCTTTAAGAGATAGACTTATTAGAGAAAGAGCCGAAGCGTTTACTCAAGGTAGAGCACCAGGCGATGCAAGTGATAACAATTGGGTAGAAAGAGGACCTACAAATGTTGGAGGAAGAACAAGAGGAATTATGTTTGATCCAAATGATGCAACTAAAGAAACAGTTTTTGCTGGTGGTGTAAGTGGTGGTTTATGGAAAAACACTAACATTTCTAATTCAAGTTCTACTTGGACTAGAGTAAATATTCTAGAAAATTTATCGGTTTCAACAATTACTTATGATCCAAATAATACCAATGTGTTTTATGTTGGTACAGGAGAATCTTATGTTGGTGGCGATGTAAGTGGCGATGGTGTATGGAAATCAATTAATGGTGGTTTGACTTTTTCTAAAGTATTTGGAGGAATTTCTGGACCAACAACATTTCAATCGGCAGCCAATGTTACAGTGAATAGTCCTTCAATAGTTGCTGGTAACTATGTATGTTATCCTTCTACTGCTTTTGGAACTCCAGTAGCAGCGCCAATTACTGAAAACGTTGTATTGGTTAGCGATGGAACAGGCGCAACAGCTTCACTTGGATGTAATGGTTTGGCAAATGCTGGAGGATTACTTGGTAAAATTGCATTAATAAGAAGAGGAACATGTACTTTTGTTGTTAAAGTTAAAAATGCACAAGATGCTGGAGCAATTGGAGTAATTATGATGAATAATGTTGACGGAACTCCTGTTGCAATGGGAGGAACTGATCCAACTATTAATATTCCATCAACCATGATATCTAAAGCTGATGGCGATGCGATTGAAGCTGCATTACTTAGTGGAGCAGTAAATGCTACATTAAACCCAAGTGATGCATCAAGTTTTACTGGAAATTTAGTTCCAGGTAAACAACACATTAATGATATAAAAATTAGAAATAACGCAGGAAACTCTGAAATATATGTTGCAGTTGGCGATACGTATTATAGTTCTGCAAATGCTGCAACCTATTTAGGCGGAACAGATTATGGACTATACAAATCCCTTGATGGTGGAACAACTTGGACAGAAGTTTCTATGCCATTAACCGTTGGAGGATTTAAACATTGTCCAAATGATATTGCAATTGGCGCAGATAATAAAATATGGGTATCAACTCTAAATAGTGTAGTGTTTGGAAATGGCGGCGGAAATATATTTTCTTCTACAGATGGAACAAACTTTACTTTAAGATATAATGTAGCTGGTGGTGATAGAACACAAATTGAAGCTTCAGCAACAACTGCAGATAAAATTTATTCTCTTTCTGAACTAAGTGCAGGTGGTGTTATAATGAAAAAAACAACAAATGGTTTTGGCGTTGCCTCAGATCTATCTTTACCTGTTGATGCTGATGGTGGAATTCCTGCAACAGATTTTACTAGAAGCCAAGCTTTCTATAATTTAATGTTAAAAATTGACCCTGTTAATGATGAAATTTTATATACTGGAGGAATTGATTTATTTAAATCTACTGATGGCGGATCATCTTGGGAACAGTTAAGCCACTGGACAGGAAGTTTTGGATATCAATATGTTCATTCAGATCAACATGTTATGGCAATTGCAAATGGTGCTTCCAATAAAGTTGCATTTGGTGGTGATGGTGGTGTTTTCTTTTCAAATAATGCAGGAACTACAACAACTGCCAGAAACAATGGTTTAAATGTAACACAATTTTATAGTATTGGTGTTGCTCCAACAAACGTAGTAAGCGGTCTTACAGGTAGCTATTTTGTAGCTGGCGCACAAGATAACGGTTCACAATATTTTGCAAACGCTCCAGCTGGTGCAGGCGCAAGTACTCAAGCACAAGGTGGTGATGGTGCTTTCTCAATGTTTGATCAAGGTGCCGATAAATATTATATCACTAATTATGTTTATAATGAAAGTATTAATTATCGTTTGGCAGTTAGTCCTTTTACAGTAAGAGCTATAGATAATGATACTTCTACAACTAATAATGGCGCTTTTATTGCACCAATGGCTTTAGATTCAAGTTTAGATATTCTTTATTCTGATTATACTAATACAGCAACTCCAGCTTATCAAGTTAGAAGATATACTAATCTTAAATCTGGTGTAGTAAATAGAGCCAATTTAACCAATGCTTTATTAACTAATTCACCAAGTGCTTTAACGGTTTCTAAATATACTACAACTTCAACTACCCTTTTAGTAGGTACAAGAACTGGTAAATTATTAAAAATAACAAATGCTAATACTGGTACAGGAACTTGGACTGATATAACTGGGCCATCTTTTGTTGGAAGTGTTTCCGATATTGAATATGGTCTATCTGAAAGTGAAATATTTGTTACCTTTCATAATTATAATGTAGCAAGCATTTGGTATACTTCAAATGGTGGAACAACTTGGCAAAATAAAGAAGGTAATTTTCCAGATATTCCTGTTAAATCTATTCTTCAAAACCCATTAAACACTAATGAAGTTATTATTGGAACCGAATTGGGTGTTTGGTATACAAATACATTTAATACTGTTTCTCCTATTTGGAATCAATCGTTTAACGGAATGAGTAATGTGAAAATTACAGACATGGATTTAAGAAATGACAATACTGTTTTTGTTGCAACTTATGGAAGAGGAATTTTCTCAGGGCTATTTACAGCAGCAGTGTTATCAAATGATACAATTGTCGAAAATAAAGGAATAAAAATATTTCCTAATCCTTCAAACGGAGTTATTAATTTAAACATAGCCAACTTCACAGGTAAATTAAACATAGATGTTATTGACCTAAACGGAAAAGTTGTTCACTCAGAAAAAGATGTTGATTTCAACATTGAAAAAACAATTAACTTAAACAATATTCAATCTGGAGTATATATTTTAAATGCTACTGGAGAGAGTTTAAACTTTACAGAAAAAATTATTATTAAATAATTTAATTTATTAAGTTACCCATAAAAAAGGTTCATATAGCAATTACTATATGAACCTTTTTATTTGTTTAAAACAAATTTGTTCAATACCTTTTATTGTTTACTTCCTAATTAATTGGTTACCCAAATACTTTAATAATTCTATTAATCTAATTTCTAAACCAACAAATCTAACAGCCAATTTTACTGTAAAAATTACTTTTTTTCAATATTACTTTTGGAAAAAATGTAATACAAAAAACCTCAACTTCTAATTAAAGAAATCGAGGTTAATTATTAATAGAAGCAACTTATTTAATTATCAATAAATCATCTAATTGAGCTTGCAGTTGAGCATCAGAAGGTCTTTTTGCATTAGCATCAACAACATTTCCTTGCGGATCAATTAATATAAATCTTGGTATAGAATTTATTCCAAAAGCTTTTGTAAAATCTGACATCCAGCTTTTATCTGCATACAATTGAATTCCTCCAAGTTGTTTTTCTTTCACAAATTTTACCCATTTTTCATGATCTTTCATTTCATCTACAGAAATACTTACAAAAACAATATTTTTTCCATGATATTTTTCTTCAACTTTTTTCAAAGATGGAATCTCAGCTCTACATGGTCCGCACCAAGTTGCCCAAACATCAATATAAACATATTTCCCTTTTAAATCTTCAAGTTTAGTTTTTCCTCCTGAATGATTTTCATAGTCAAACGATTTAGATGCTTTACCAGTAATTCCTTTAGTAAGTTGTGCATCTTTATATGACATTTGCATGCCCAAAAACTCTTGGGTCATAGATTTCTTAGTTTGAATTTTAAAATTCTCATCATAAGTTCCACTAGCAAGTTTTTCGAAATCTGATTTCTTTTTTGCATCAAATACTAAATAAAAAGCATCCTTGTCTTTCTCGAAATTTTGTTTTTCAAAGTTTTCATTATTAATAGTGTTTTCAGCTAAAAAATTGTTTTCTTCTGAACCAACACCTGAAAAATTTAATGTTTCATCAAACTCTTTTGCATCCAATTTTATACTTAGATCAAAACCACCTTTTAAAAATAATTGAGCATACTCTACTCCATCATATAATGAAAAAAATCCGTCTTTAACTTCAAATTTATCAGTAAAAAATCCTTTATCATTAATTTTAATCTCTTTTATAGTTTTGCCAAAATTATCTTTAATATAAACAATATCACCGTTTCTATTATTAATTTGAGCTTTAAGATTAACCATACTCTGTCCTAATACAATATTTGAAATAAGACCTGTGAACAAGATGAACAACAATTTTTTCATAAAAAATAATATTAAAATTTATACTAAGTCAAATGTAGGTAATATTTTAATTGGATAATATAGATTAACAAAAAATTTCAATACATGTTTACCTTATATAATTGATTTAAGTTTTTTACTTTTGCAAAAAAAATATTTCAAATGTATAGAAGTCATAATTGTGGCGAATTGAATGCCTCACATATTAATCAAGAAGTAACACTTGCCGGTTGGGTTCAAAAATCAAGAGATAAAGGATTCATGAATTGGGTTGATTTGCGCGACCGTTATGGAATTACACAATTGTTATTTGACGAAAGTCGTTCAGAAAAATCAGTTTTCGAATTGGCTAAAACACTTGGAAGAGAATTTGTAGTTCAAGTAAAAGGAACGGTAATTGAGCGTGAAGCCAAAAATAAAAATATTGCAACTGGCGAAATTGAAATTCTTGTAAAAGAAATGACAATTCTAAATGCTTCATTAACGCCACCTTTCACGATTGAAGATGAAACCGATGGCGGTGAAGACATCAGAATGAAATACCGTTACCTTGACATTAGAAGAAATCCTGTAAAAAATAGCTTACTTTTTCGTCATAAAGTAGCAATGGAAGTTCGTAAATATTTATCAGATTTAGATTTTTGCGAAGTTGAAACTCCTTATTTAATTAAGTCAACTCCAGAAGGCGCAAGAGATTTCGTAGTTCCAAGTAGAATGAACGAAGGTCAATTTTATGCTTTGCCACAATCGCCACAAACGTTCAAACAATTATTGATGGTTGGCGGAATGGATAAATACTTTCAAATTGTAAAATGTTTTCGAGATGAAGATTTACGCGCTGATAGACAACCAGAATTCACACAAATCGATTGTGAAATGGCATTTGTAGAACAAGAAGATATTTTAAATGTTTTTGAAGGATTAACAAGACACTTACTTAAAGAAATAAAAGGTGTTGATGTAGAGAAATTCCCAAGAATGACTTATGATCATGCCATGAAAACCTACGGAAATGACAAACCAGACATTCGTTTCGGAATGGAATTTGGTGAGTTAAATCAATTTGCAAAACATAAAGATTTTCCAGTTTTTAATGCCGCCGAATTGGTAGTTGGAATAGCCGTTTCTGGCGTTGGTGAATATTCTCGTAAAGATATTGATGGATTAATCGATTGGATTAAACGTCCTCAAATTGGTGCTTCAGGAATGGTTTATGTAAAATGTAATGAAGATGGAACTTATAAATCATCTGTAGATAAATTTTACGACCAAGATGATTTGTCTAATTGGGCAAAAACTACTGGAGCAAAAGCTGGCGATATGATTTTTGTGCTTTCTGGCGATGCAGACAAAACTAGAACACAACTTTCTGCACTAAGAATGGAATTAGCAACAAGATTAGGATTAAGAAATCCAGCCGAATTTGCACCATTATGGGTTGTAGATTTTCCTTTATTAGAATTGGACGAAGAATCTGGAAGATGGCACGCAATGCACCATCCATTTACATCACCAAAACCAGAAGACATGGAATTATTGGCAACCAATCCAGGAAAAGTTCGTGCAAATGCTTACGACATGGTGTTGAATGGAAACGAAATTGGTGGTGGTTCTATTAGAATTCACGACAAAGCGACACAACAATTAATGTTCAAATATTTAGGATTTACCGAAGATGAAGCAAGAAATCAATTTGGATTCTTGATGGATGCTTTCCAATTTGGTGCGCCACCACATGGAGGTTTAGCTTTTGGTTTAGACAGATTAGTTGCAATTCTTGGCGGACAAGAAACAATTAGAGATTTTATTGCTTTCCCAAAAAATAATTCAGGAAGAGATGTAATGATCGATGCTCCATCTATAATTGATGATGCTCAATTAAAAGAATTACATATAAAAGTTGAATTGAAGTAATTTATATCAAATTCGCAACTTATTAGAAAGCAACCATTTAAAAATTAATAAATTGTTGCTTTTTTATTTCAATTAATGAGATGTTTCAAATATTTGTCTGAAAATCATTCAATTAGAATTAGAAATTATTACCCTAATTTTAACATTTTTTTTTATTTTTGTTTGCTATGTCATAAATAAGTATATCTTTGACCATTATTAATTTTTTTATATTACAAAAAATGCGCACAGGAACAGTTAAATTTTTTAATGAATCAAAAGGTTACGGATTCATTACAGACGATGAAAATGGAAAAGACATTTTCGTTCACGCTACTGGTATTAAAGCTGAATCACTAAATGAAGGTGATAAAGTTTCTTACGAAGAAGAAGAAGGAAGAAAAGGTAAAGTTGCAGCTCAAGTAGCTGTAATCGAAGACTAATATATATTATTTTTTGGTTACCTCAATGGCTAAACGCTCTGAAAATTTCAGAGCGTTTTTTTTATTAGTTAATTTTCTATTTAGAAAGGTTTTAAATAACTAAATTTGTATAATAAATAACAAACGTTTATCCATTCACTTTTGTGAATTAAATAATGCGATGTATATTTGTGGCTATTTTACAAAACGCTAATTATTTAGGTATATGCAGTCTACTCAAATCGATTATTTACCAATCCTAATGCAAGCTGGTTTAGCTATAGGATTTGTTGTTGCAACTATTATTGGATCTAGCTTTTTAGGACCAAAAAGACACTCGAAAAACAAAGATAAAAATTTTGAATGCGGAATAGAATCTGTAGGAAATGCACGAATTCCGTTTTCTGTAAAATATTTTCTAGTTGCAATACTTTTTGTGCTTTTTGATGTAGAAGTTATCTTTTTATATCCTTGGGCTGTAAATTTTAAAGAATTAGGCGTAGACGGAATGATAAAAATGGTTATTTTCATGCTATTGCTTTTAGTTGGTTTCTTCTACATTATCAAGAAGAAAGCTCTAGAATGGGAATAATAAAAAATATTTTAAATTATAAATGTTGAATTTTAAATTAGCTTTTCATTTAAAATTTATAATTCAAAATTCAAAATAAAATGAATAAAGAAACAAAAATGGTTGCTCCTCCAGAAGGAGTTACTGGCGAAGGATATTTTGCAACTAAACTAAACGATGTTGTTGGTTTGGCTCGTGCCAATTCGCTTTGGCCTTTACCTTTTGCAACTTCTTGTTGCGGAATTGAATTTATGGCTACAATGGCATCACACTACGATTTAGCACGGTTTGGTTCTGAGCGAGTTAGTTTTTCTCCGCGACAAGCAGATATGTTGATGGTAATGGGAACTATTTCTAAAAAAATGGCTCCTATTCTACGC
>NZ_JAYVFH010000239.1:0-2715 GCF_043773265.1 Flavobacterium sp.
AAAGTTTGATACTGGAGGTTTTCATCAGATTACTCTTGGAGTGAACTTGTTCTGTAAACCAGAGAAGTATCATTGTAATTGTCCTGCTTTGAATTAGTGTAAAAAAACCATCAGCTTTAACTGATGGTTTTTTTATGAATGGTAAACTCTTGAAGCTATGATTTTTCCTTCTTTTATTTCTAAGACTTCTGCAATTAGCATATCATCTTCATTTTCTACAGTTCTAATATATTCCATAAAAACTCGATCTGAGTTTGATGTTAATGAAGTAACTTTATAATTTAGTGACGTAAGTAAATTAAATGCATCTTGCCACCACAACCGTAACGCTTCTTTTCCAGTAATGTATCCATTTGTATCTGGATGTTTTGCTTTTAATTTTGGGCTAAAATGTTTTGCATCATCATCGTAAAGTGACAAAAGCTTTTCTATATTATGTGAATTAAATGCTTCAAACCAAGCATGAGCAATTGAAAGATTTTTTTGACTATCCATTGTAGAAAAAACCACGCTTGTGCGTGGTTATATGTTTTTTAAATTTATAATTTCTTGTTCTGTTAAAACTCTCCAGTTTCCTCTTGGTAAATTCTTTTTTGTTAATCCTCCAAAGGCAACTCTATCAACCTTTATTACAGTATATTTATAATTTTCGAAAATAGCACGAACTACTTTAACGTTTGGAGTTCTTAGTTTTATTCCAATTTCATTTTTTGGTTCGTTTTCAATATAACTTATTTCATCTACAAATAATCTATGTCCGTCAAGTGTAACTCCTTTTGATATTTTTTCTAAATCTTCAAATTTTAGATTTTTGTCTAAAGTTACTTGATAAATTTTTGGAGATTTTTGATTTGGAAGACTAAACTTTCTAATCATATCTGTATCGTTTGTAAAAAGCAACAACCCAGTTGTGTTTTTGTCCATTCGACCTATAGGAAGTATATTAGATTTTGTTGCTCCTTTTATTAATTCATGAACATTTCTATGTTCTACTTCTTCAGAAGATGTTGTGAAATTTTTAGGTTTGTTTAAAACAAAATATTCTTTTTTTTCTGGCATTAATGTTGCGCCATCAAAGTTAACTACATCGCCTGGTTTTACTTTGTAGCCCATTTCTGTAATTGGAATTCCGTTTACTTTTACGTTACCTGATTGAATATAAATATCTGCATCTCGACGTGAACATGCACCAGAATTTGAGATGTATTTATTTAATCTGATATCTTCAGATTTTAATGGTTTTGGTGTGTTTGGCGAATCTTTTTTGACAATAGGTTTTCTGTTTTGAGAACGTTTAGCCATAGCAGGTTTAGACGTAGAAGCAGTTTTCTTTTTGTCTGTTGATGGTTTGCTTGAGCCAGTTCGTTTTTTATTATTGGAATCGTTCATTAGGGTAACTTTTTTGCAAAGGTACTGATTTTTAGGAGAAATTAGGTGTTATGGTTGGCCAATTAACCCTGATTTAAGTGTAAATCCTTTTGTTTCGTTTTTTAACGAGACAAAAGATTGAAACGAAAGCAGGAAAATGGTATAGCAATTGTAATGAAGATTCGTTCCTAAAAATCTTTTTGAATAACGGTATAATCGTTTTTTAGGATATTTGATAATACTTTGGGATTGGTATTTGTGTAAAAAATTTGGGTGCTTTTGTCGGATAATGTTCTGTTGCCAACTTTTTCGTTAAGTATATTTTTTGTTTGACGAGCTACTGCTTGGCCTGAGTCGATGATTTTAATATTTTTTGGAATTATTTTTTTAATTTTTGGAATTAAAAAAGGATAGTGGCTGCATCCAAGCACAAGATAATCAATGTTTTGTGCTATCATGGGATTTAAATATTGTTTAAGTAAATCCTGCATTTCGGCTGAATTTATTTTACCATTTTCAATTAGTTCTACTAGTCCGAAACCTATTTGTTCAATGATTTTTATGTCTTGAAATTTCTCTACATTTTTATAGAAAAGTTCACTGTTTAGTGTTCCTTTTGTTGCAAGTATTCCTATTTTTTGTGTTTGAGAGTTTGTTGCTGCTGGTTTTATTGCTGGTTCAATTCCAATGAATGGAATGTCATATTTATCGCGTAATTCTTTTATGGCATTTGTAGTTGCTGTATTACAAGCTACAACGATCAATTTGCAGTTTTGATTTAAAAGAAACTCGGTATTTTTATAACTTAATTGTATTATTTCTTCTTTTGATTTTTGTCCATAAGGCGCATTTTTACTGTCTGCAAGGTAAATAGTGTTTTCATTTGGAAGTAAATTGTGTATTTCTTTCCAAATTGATGTACCACCAATTCCAGAATCGAAAAGACCTATAGGATTGTTGTTTGTCATATAGCAAATGTAAAAAAAAACTGCTCAAATTAATTGAGCAGTTTTGAAATTAATTGACTTTGGTTAATGTAACCATTTCTGTAGGAATTGGAATTGGTATACCATTAGGATCACCTTTGTATGGACAATCATTTTCTATCCAAATTTCTGATTGCAAGAATTTGTAAAGTAAAGTATTTATATTTGTTAAATCTCTCACCAATATTACAGTTCCAGTAACATCGCATAAATTAGGATCACTATATACAAAATAACATCTATTGTCTTGAAGATTATCTTCACTTGATAATTTTGCTAAGTTTACGTCCATTATAGACATTGTACTTGAAATAACATTTCCTGAAATTGTTTCAGTAATGGTGTATTTACCGATTAAAAG